>JAFAVZ010000025.1 GCA_019242175.1 Acidobacteriota bacterium | reverse complement strand
ATGCGTTGCCGAAGACGTTTGCGTTGGCGATGGAGTCGCCGCCCGGCAGCAAAGGGCCGACCATCGATCGGGACACGCGGTTGGATTGTCCGGTGAGCGCCGATGGCTCGTGGACGTGCACCGTTCCGGCGACGAAGCTCGACCTTGTCGTTCGCGCCAAGGGATTCACGCCGCAATACAACTGGGACGTCGCCGTCGCACCGGGCAGCGTGACGAACTTTGGGACGATGACGTTGCGGCGCGGTGCGTCGTTCGTCGCATGGTTGGACAGCGCCGTCGCAAAGACGTTGAAAGGACCGGCGCGCGCGGAGTTGGTCCGCATGACGATGAGCGGCTCGGCCACGTCAGGGCCGCGGATGCTGCAGCCGGTCGCGGAGGCGTCGTTCAGCGCCCGAGGGATGGTGCAGCTCGCGCCCGTGCCGGCGGGCACGTACACGTTGGAAGTCACGGCGCCCGGCTTTGCGCCGACGCGGCTGGACCAGATCCAGATTTACGAACGGAGCGAATCGGTGCTGCGTGCGCCGATCCGGTTGCAGCCGCCGGTCACCATCCGTCTCACGTTCGTCCCTCCACGCGACCCGGGTGGGCGGCCGTGGCGTGTCGAGGTAGATCGCGTCAACGAGCTGACATTCAGCAGCTCGAGCGTGCGCGAGGGAGCGGCCGACGAGAACGGTGCGTTCGTCGTCGAAGGACAAGGTGCCGGCCGCTTCCGCGTCCGCGTGGGCGACGCGAATGGCAATCGGTACGCGGAGCGGGAGTTGGAGATCCAGAGCGACGCGGACGCGCAGCGCACCATCGAGATCGGTCTGCGCGGCATTCACGGCACGGTGACGATCGGCAGAAAGCCGGTCGCTGCCACGCTCTTCTTCGGCGGGCGCGATGGCGCGGAGAGACTGGAAGCGACGGCCGACGAAGAGGGATCGTTCGCGGTCGCGTTGCCGCATACCGGCAAATGGCGCGTCGACGTGGATGCGCCAGAAGAAGGCGTCCTCGCCGCCGTCGACGTGCAGGTTCCGGACAAAGACGGCGAGTTGACGATCGAGCTGCCGGACAGCGAGGTCGCCGGCTGGGTGACCGGCGTCGACGGGAAGCGCGTGAGCGAAGCGGAGGTAATCCTCGCAACGGCACCAGGCCCAGTAATCCGGCGCACTGACGCGAACGGTCAGTTTCGCTTCCGCGGGATTCCGGTCGGGAGGGCGAACCTTACGGCGACCGACCGCAAGACGCGCGAGAGTAGCCGCACGTACGAAATCGAAAGCTCGCACGTGACGAACGTCGAGCTCGTGCTGGAGCGGCAACGGAAACTGACCGGCACGATCTCCTCCCAAGGCCAACCGCTCGCCGGCGCGCGCATCGTCGGATGGATCCTCGATGCGGGTGGAGGGCGGGCACCGAGCGCCGTCTCCGGCCTCGAGGGCGAATTCGAGCTGACGTTCGCCGGTCATGCGACCGACGTGGCGCTCGTAGTCGCGGCAGCGGGCCGGACGTTGCAGGCGTTTCGGGCACCGCTCACCGACGACCCGATCCGTCTCGATCTCGCACCCGCGGGCGGCGTCCTTCATGCCGATTTTCCGCGTGACAGCAAGCAAGTCACCATCGCTTACAACGGCGTCAATCTCTCCCTCGGCGACCTCTTTCAGTGGGCGTACGCGCAACGCGGCGAAAGCCCGGTGAAGCCGGGCTCGATCGAGATCCCCAGCCTCGCGCCTGGTCCCTATCGTTTCTGCGCGGACGCCGTCTGCCGCGACGGCACGCTCAACGTCGGCAGTACGCTGCAGTTGAACGTCCCGTGATCACTTCCCGTAAGGCGACGTGAACTCCCGTTCCACCACTGGCGCGTGCGGATCGTCCCCCTTCTCGCGCACGGCAGGCAGCACGAAGCGGGGCACGAGCGTGTGCGTGATCGTCACCGTTCCGGGCGTGCTGTAGTTCCCGCCGAACGTCGCCACCGCGAGCGACAGCTCGGGGATCACGATCACGGACTGGCCGCCGGTGCCGCCGGCGAAGAAGGCATGCACGGTCCGCGACTTGTACGGGAGGTCGATGCCCCACCAGAGGAAGCCGTAGTCGAGATTGCGGATGCGGGTCAGGCGTGAAGAAGCGCGTTCGACGAACGCGCGGTCGAGGATCCGGCGGCCGTTCCAAACGCCGCCGTCGAGCATCAGCTGTCCGAACTTCAGGAAGTCGCGGGGCAGGAACTGCGCGCTGCCGCCGCCGTAAGGGTTGCCGGCGGGATCGAGGAGCCAGGCGTAGCGCGCGATCTTCATGGGGCGACCGAGGAGGCGGTCGAAGGTGACGAGGGGCGATTCGCCGGTGGCGTGGGCGAGCACGCCGAGCGCGAGGTTCGGATTGATGCTGCAGTAGACGGACCTCTCGCCTGGCGCGGTCACCAACGGCACGTCGAGTGCGAAGCGCCAGTAGTCGGGCTGCGTCTCCTGATCGAGCATCGCGTCTTCGTTGCCGGGCGCCGCGGGGTTCGTGTCGTCGCAGAAGAAGCCGGACGCA
>JAFAVZ010000669.1 GCA_019242175.1 Acidobacteriota bacterium | reverse complement strand
GAGAGTCGGCCGTGGCTGGACCATCCGCGATACGAGCCGGCACCGATCATCGCCGCATCGGAAGCGGTCCCAGAGCAGGCGAACGATGATCCGCAGACGCCGGACGCGGCGGTCGATGAGCCCTTCGACCGCCCCGACACCCAGAAGCTCGGCATCATCGGCGGCAAAGGATCGGGGAAGACGTATCTGTTTCAGGCGATGGTCTATCGCACGCTAGCCGGAGCTCAAGCGGGCGCTTTGACGCATTACCTGGAAAATGACAGCACGCATCTTTACCGAGCATCGGGGGACCTCGCTTTCGACATTGCCGATACCGGGACGGCCAGACCGCGCAATCGCGCCTCGTACATTCGGGACTACAAGAGCTGGCAGCGGCTCGGATTTACACAGAAGTCACGGCAGGAATGGTTACGCCTTCGTCTCCCCTACCGCACTGGCTACCTCGGCGGATCCCGCTCGGCCCTCGACGTCGACTTCCTGGACGCTTCAGGCGAAGTACTCGGCACACAAACAGATGACGTAGAGAGCCGGGCTTTGTGGGAAAAGGCATACCTCCACGCCGCAGTGATGGTCTTCTGCCTGCCGCTCTGGGCGGCATTTCCGGCCGCCGATCTCAGTGACGACGACTGGGAGACTCGAGACACGATCCTTCTCGCGTTCGAACAGGTCGTGCAGAACTACCGCGAGATGCGCGTGCGTGCAAATTCGAAGATGCCCGTCAGCACGATCCTCGCGTTGACGATGGCGGACGACCGCCGCACCTCTCTGCGCACGCTCCACGACCGCTGGATCGCGCCTTTCATGGAGTCACCGCACACGTATCTCCGACAATTGAGAAGCGGCAATGGCATCGCGCGCTACCTGGCGAACGCGCGCAAAGTCTCAGAGATGATGCACGAGGAATTTGCGGCGGCGCGCAACCCCCAGGTCGCCACGATTCCACAAGCGCTGGATCATGGCCGAGGAAAGCCCTGGATCGTCGCGCTGAGCGCAATCGATGGTACGCGGCTCGACGATCTCGAGCGCCGGTTCCCCAAGCCTGACGATCCGGATCGCCTCAAGGAGGCGCGCAAGTTCGCTCCAGTGCCGGTACACGTAGAGCTGCCGCTCCTCGTCGCGCTATGCGAGCGCGAGAACGCGCTCATGTAAGGACGCCATGCCGGTGGAGATCGCGCAGCTTCCATCGCTTTCCGTCTATCGGGGCCAGTCGCGCTCCGGACAGGGCGAGGGACCGGGAAAGGCGGTGCTGCACGGCGAGCAGTACCTGCGCGTGGACGCGGCGCTGTACGAGACCAACGTGCTGGACGCGATCCGGCCGTGGATGACGCTCGATTCCGATCCAGCCGACCATCAACGACTGGAGGATCAACTCGAGGCGTGGTCGCTGTTCACCACTGATCAGTATCTCTTCGTCGTGCGACTCGCTTCAGCGGGGCGCTACGACCGTCGCGCCGGCTCGTACGCGCACGGTCGCGCATGGCGGCTGGACGCATTGCCCCCCGGCTTCGATCCTGGTCTACACCTCGGTCGTGTGGAAGCCTTCGATCCACCGTGGCGCGACGACTTTCCGGGTCATTCCCAACCCGAGATCCCTCCGGTGCTTCCGCGGATCGAGTCGCTCCGGACTGAGAAAGAAACCGCGGCAAGCTTCCTCGGCCATCTCCTGCAGGGAATCATGGACGGCGCGCCGCTGATCATCGCCGCCCCGCTGGCCGATTTCGTGAGCGGCAACACGTTGCCCGCACTGGTCAGCCTCGCACGGGGCGGATTGCCGGCGCGCCTTCGCAACGGCTGCCGCATTCGCATCTACTCGCGTATGCCCGATATTTTTCTCCGTCACCTCGGTGCGAATCTCGTGGTGGTGCCCGAGGACACGGCGAGCGTCGCGGTGGCCGCGCGACCGCAGGCCACGTTGCTCGATCGCCGCGGTTGCAAGCTCGCAGGGAAGGAAATGAGCGCGTTGGCGCGCGACTACGCGACAGCGGTCGTCGAGTCGGCTCTCGACATCCCGGAGAGCCTTCCCTGGTTCAGCGAGCGCTTGCGCGACGTGCCATCGTCGGAGGACGCGCGCACGATTTCTGTGAGCTACAACCTCGGTCACGCACTCTCGCTCCCGCGCGAACGAAGGGCGCGATTTCTCCATCGCTATTTGCCACCCGCGGCCGACCGTCTCGGCCCCGGCATCGCCTGGGATCACATCTTGGGCGCCGAGGAGTGGCGGTCCTTTCCTGGCGAGGCAGTGCTCGATCTCGTACTCAGCGACTCGCGCGACGCCTCTGCCGGCAGGCGCGAGTTGTTGCGCGCCGCCGAGGATGGTGCCGCCCGCATCGGCTTGTTCGTAGACGACCGACTGCGCGGCTGGTGGAATCCAGACGATCCGGCGAAACTGCAACGACTCCTCGAACTGCTCGATCACGGCCTCGTTCGCGAGGAAGCGGCAACGGAGCGAACGGCGCAGATTCCACTTGCGCGCCTGGCGCAGGCGGGATCGCTTTCTGCCGTGCTGCGGGCGGAAGCGAAGTGCGGGAAGCTCGCGCAACGAGGACGAGAAGGCATCGAGCTCGCGCTCGCCGCCCACGACTCCGGAATCTTCCGGCTGTTGAGCGAGGCGGTTTCTGCGAATCGGCTCGACCCACTCTGGGCACGCGACTACGTGCGGACCGCGACGCCGGAGAAAGTCGTCGAGGCGGCCGAGGCGTGGCTAGGGGACGCCCGTTTCCTGAAGCAGGAGTGGACGGCCGTCAACAAACCGATCCTCGATCAGCTGCGGACGCTCGCCTCGTTGCCGGAGCGACTGCGCCCGCTGATTCTTCAGGCAGGTGAACGACTCCATCCGACAGAACACCTCGACGTGTACCTCCGCCTTGCCGACCTTCTCTCGCGATTCGAGTCCTCCGCTGCCACCAATTCCCTGATCGATGCATTGCTGCCGCTGCTCGGAGATTCGGCCAAACAGGACTTCATCGAGAGCATCGCATTCGATCCCGCGTGGCGCTGCCTGGACATCACGCGTCTCGAGACTGGGGCACTGCTCCAGCTCGCGGCGATCTTCCAGCGAGAAGCGAGTCTCACCCGCTTGTATGCGGAGCTCGACGCACGAATGGAGAGCAATCCCGACCCGACGACAGCGGCGCTCGCACGCAGCGGTTGGTGGTACTTCTGGCGGCGAAACACGCAGGTGGGCGCCGCGACTCGCACCCGATCGGCTCTCGCATGGCTGGCGCACGCATCCGGGACCGACGTGACACGCGAGGCCTGGACGCTCGCGCTCGAAGATCTCCCGCAAACTCTCCCGGGAGAGAAGTTCGCGGAACTGCGGACGCGCAGCGCGACTGGCAAGCCCTGGCCGTGGATCCCCGCATTCGAACAGGATCAGTGCGACGAAATGCTCTTGCGCGCCTCCGACCTGGGGGCGCTGGCCGAAATTGTCGAGGCGTCCACCCCCTGGCAGGGGGATCAACCGTTACACGAATACGCGTTGAGCGTTTGGTCCCACTCCAAGCTCGAGACACTTCCGCACAACGCGCTCGCGTGGCTGCTCGAAGGCATTCCGCGACCAGCATTGGATCTCGCGCAGTCGGCGGCGCTTCATCGCTATGCCGGCCATCGCCAGAACCGCGCGCTCGCGGCGCGCGTCTCGGCGATCGCGCCACTGCTCGAATCGAGTCCTCGCCAGGCGCTGACTGCTGCCAACAATCCCTCTCTCTGGAACGAGGCGAAATTCGCAACGCAGATCGCGAACTGGATGAGCACCAAGAGCTCGATCGCAGAAATGGGCGGGCTCGAGGTGGCGAAGATGATCAATGTCAGACTCGTAGCCGAGCCCGCGACGCGTCCTCAGGCGCGCTCGGCGGCGCTGATGAAGGATCTCCGCGTGGCGGGACTTCTGCGCGTGGCCGCGTTGCTGACCGCAAAGTCGCAGCCAGAAGGTGTGCTTCGCGCTCTTCTGATGAATGACGCCACCGACCGGAGCTGGAAAGAGCTTGCGGCGGAGGTGAAGCGAGCGTCACCGAATGAGGCGGTCGGTCATCCGTTGTTCGAGCTTGCGAAACAGATCCGCGGGACAGAGCTGCTCCCTCGGGAGCGGGAAGCACTGAGCGCATACGGGTGGGAGCGCTTTCTCGTCGTAGCGAAGACACACAGGGAGTTGACGTCGTCTCTGCTCATCATTCCGAATCAGCCGGCAACGATGCTTCCCCTCCTCAGTTTTGCTGCCAGCCTCCTCGGCGACGGCAGCCTCGGCAACGCCGCCTTGCAACTCGTGTTCGCCGCTGGCCCATCCTTCCTTACGAGTGCCGAGTGGTGGCACCTGCTACTCGAAGCGATCGAGGACGCCGTCGCCCGCCAACCGAGCGCGGACGACCGCTACGAAGCGGCGGTCGCCGCTCTATTCGCCTACGTAGAGGATCCGGAGTACGAGAACGCACTCTTCGACGCGCTCGGCGCGGGACTCATGAAATTGGAGAAATCACGCCATGACTGAAGCCGCGACGTTTTTCCGCAACCGTGAGACCGACCCGGGTCGCACGTACCAGTTCGAGATCGAAGGGCTGTCGAAGCAGCGCGCGACCGTCTACACGTGTACTCCGGTCGAGCCGGAATCCAGACGTCTGGTGTTGAAGGATCTGAACGCTCTCGTGAGCAACGCCGGCGGCGGATTGATCGTGACATCGAGCGACGACAACGGAGGCCGCTTCCTGACCGTGCGTGCCGTTGCGGCAACGGGCTATGTGCCG
>JAFAVZ010000660.1 GCA_019242175.1 Acidobacteriota bacterium | reverse complement strand
GGGTAGTCACCATGCAGGAGCTGTAGTTGTGCGAACCGCAACGCTTCGGCGACGGAAGCGCCACGCAGAATTTGTTGATAGAACGCGCACATCAACACGCCTGCGGCTCGATCGTCGTCGATGTTCCACAGAGTCGAGACGACGCCGGGCGTGCCGGCATAGAGCAGCGCCCGTGTGAGACCGACGACGTCGTCCCCGCCGCTGTCCTTGCCGACGGCGCTCTGACAGGCAGAAAGCACGACCAGGTTCACTCCCGTCAGATCGAGGTCCGAGAGAATCTCGTGGACCTGGAGGTCGCCGTCGCTGCCGTCGCCTGCGGCCAGAGCAATGCGGCTGAAAAGGGGAGCTTCGGGCTCGTAGTAACCGTAAGCAGCGATGTGGACGAGGTCGACCTTTCCCTCCAATTGATGGAGGACGCTTTCCTTTGCGGCGGCGCCAGGCAGCGGCTGCGAACGCAATGCGGCGGCCACCATCGGCGGTTCTACAGGTCGCCCACTGGAATCGAATCGGGCGCGACCCATACAGAGCTCACAGTCCTCCCTTTTCCACCTCCACCACGTTGTCCCCTCGTTCGCGTTCGATCAACTTCTGGTAGGGATCGACGCCCGTCCGCGAAGGCTCCTGCGCCACAACAAAGTGGAGCGTCTGTTTGCCGGAGCGCACGCGTTGCCGTGTCACGTACAGCGGTTCTTCCTGGTCGGACGCAAAGACGCCGATTTCCACGACGTCGTTCATCGGGATCGCGGTCTCCACGCCGGTGCCGTCGGAGCGTAGCTTCTGCGCCATCACCTCGAGCGTCACCTCGTATGTGCCGTCAGGCAGGCGGCGGGTGGTGGCGTTTTGCGTCTTGATGTCCCAAAGCGTGATCGTTGCGAATAGATCAGTGAGCAGCGATTGCAGTTCGGGCGGCGTGACGGCCCGCAACTCGGCATAGAGATCGGCGGACGTCGGATACGGCGGGCCCGATCCGCGGTACTTCTCCAGGAAGCGTCGCAGCGCCGTATTCACCGCCTCGGCGCCGATGTTTTCGCGCAGCGTGTACAGAGCGACCGCGCCTTTTCCATACGACACATGCGGAAGGTCGTCGACTTCCAACAGCGGAACGTCGCGGCCGGTCTCGCCGCGGCCGCGGAGGTAGCGGTCCATCTGGAAGTCGTAGACGCGGCGCGCTTCGGCTTGACCGAGGACTTTTTCCGTGACGAGCATGGCGCTGTAGTTCGCGAGCGATTCGGATACGAATGTGCGGCCCTTCGCAAACGCCGGACGCACCTGCCCGCCCCACCAGTGATGCGCAACCTCGTGCGCGACGCCGAAGAACGTCAGGTCGACCGTGGCGGGGCCGGTGCGCGTGATGAAGTTCTGTTCCGAGAGCGCAATCGCGGAGGGAAACGCGCGGCCGTTGATGCTGTACGGCGGGACTTCGACGACGCGCAGCTCGCGATAAGGAAACGGACCGAACGCAGACGTGTAGTAGTCGAGCGCCGCCTGCATGCCGGCCATCATCCGATCGAGATTCGCGCGATGCGGCGGGTGATGAAAGATCTGCAGCGCGACGTCCCGCCACCGCCCCTCCTGCACCGCGTACTTGGCCGAAAACACGGATGTGCCGAACGTCTCCGGCAGGCGCGAGGCGTAGTGAAAATAGCGTCGACCGTTCTCCGTCCAGGTCCGGCGCAGCATGCCTGGAACGACGGCGATCTGATCGGGCGCCGTGCCGACGATCGTCTCGACCTGCATCCGGTCGCCATCGCGGTACCGGCTCTGCGACTGGCGCGCCGCGGCGTCGTTCGGTCCGGGCATCGGCGTCTGCGGCGGCAGGTTGTAGCGCTTCCGCTCCGCCTCGCCGGAGATTTCGAACGCCGGTTGGTAGCCGATGAACGGCAGCCGTCGCCGGTCGAAGTAAGAGCCATTGCGAACGACGTCCGTCTGCGCGCCGCCATGCCGGAATCCGCGCGGGCGGAATGCCGTGTCGAAAGAGAACCGCATCGACTCGCCTGGCGCCAGCGCGCGCTCCAGCGCGAAGATCCGGTATCCATGCGCGAGGTCGACCAGCTCCGCTTTCGACGCGCGGTCGAACGTCATCGAGCGCACTTCATAGTCACGGCCGCTCGGCGTTTCGACGTGTACGGAGCGGATGGGCACCGCGGTTTGGTTCACGAGGCGATACGAGCCGCGCATGTCGACGGCCGGCGCTTCGGGATGAACCTCGAAACGCAGCTCCGCGCCGGCGATGACCGGCTGCGGCAAATTCGCATAGCGCTTGTAGAGGCGTTCGTATTCGGCCTGTGACTTTCCTGCCTTCTGCGGCGTCACGTACGCGTTCAAGACATTCGTGTTGTAGAAAATGAATCCGCCGATCGCGACGATGAGCGCGACAGCAAGCCCCGTAAACCGCGCCGCTCGCCCGCGAAACCGCGCACGCGCGGTCGCGAGACGTTGACGAATGCCGAGCTCCGGTCCGCGAGCCCAGAAGAGCATCGTGATGATGCCGAGGAGCATCGCCCACGCTGTCCAATAGAGCTTGAACCAGACGAACGGCTGGACGAACGGCCCGAAGCCATTCATCTCCGAGTACAAGAGCTTCGGCCCGCCGTTATAGATCAGCAGGGGATGCATGCCGGCCATCGCGACGGAATTGAAGATGGTCGCGAGCAGCACCGCCACATGTCCGACGTACTTGTGATTGACGAGCACGTGCACGGTCATCGCGAACGCAGCGAGCAGCACGTACTCGATGAAGTTCCACCCGAAGAGGATGCGCAGGTAGAGGCCGAGCTCGTAGTTGTAGTAGCCGTGCAGCGTCTGCAGCAGGATGCCGCCGATCATGCACGCGAGCTGGAAGAGCGCGATGAGCGCGACGAGCGCCAGGAAACGACCGGATAGCACGACGCTCGCACGAACGGGTGCGGCATCCGCGATCTGCGCCGCTCCCGTCTCGCGATCCTTCCACACCAGCTCACCGGCGAAGAGTGCGACGACCAGCCACGGAATGACGATGGCGCGTTCCGACAAAACGACGGTCGCGACGAGATGCGTCAGCGGCCATGTGACCGTGTCGTAGATCGTCGAGCCGACGTTCCAGCCCCAGAGCAACACGAGGCCGATCGCCGCGAGAAACGCCATGGGAAACGCGCGGGCCGACATCACCTCCGCGAGCGACTGACGCATCACGGCGAGCGCTTGCCGCATGCGCGTACGCGGCCCGAACAAGCCGCGCATCTGCGGCACCGGTCCGAATGGGCGCACGTTATGGGGCGCATCGGCCGACTGGTTGCGACGACCGCGCAGTTTCGCGTCGCGCTGCGTGAAGCGGAACATGCGCGGCAGCACGGCGATCCACGTCGCCGCGATCGCGAGCCACAGCAGCCGGTTCCACAACAGCATCGGCGGGAAGCCGATCAGGCGCACGTTCCGCTCGGACGCCGTCCAATACGCGGTCATCGACTTGAGCGCGTTGATCCCCAGCGGATCCGCGAGCGCAGAGAGCACCGGGTTCGTGATCCCGCTCCAGTAGCTTGCGGCGAACAGATAGCCGATGAGGATCGCGATGGCGCCGAGGTAGACGGGGATCGTCTGGCGGGTGAGGGCCGCGATCGTGAAGAGGATCGCGCCGATCAGCACGAGGTTCGGCAGGACGAACAGCAGCAGCGGCTGGAGATAAGCCGCGAGCTGGTTCGGGCCGAATGCATCCTGCGGCAGGTACGGCATCTTCGTCGCCAGCGCGAGTCCGATCGGGATCGCGAACGCGAGGATGCCGTTGATCGCGAGTGCCGCCAGGAAGCGGCCGTGAAGATATTCGGCCGGACGGAGGCGCGTCGTGAAAAGAAGCACGTCCATCCCGCTCGTACGATCGCGGATCACTGCGTCGGAGCAGAGCCCGGCCGTGACCAGAATGCCGAACAGCCCGCAGAACAGCGCCGTCTGCTCCGCCAGCCCTTTCGGCGCATTGATGTGGACCGGGTTCGTGCCGGTGGCGGCGACGTGCATGATCCAGAAACCGAGCAGGAACAGCAGCGCCGCATAGAACCAGGTGGAGAACGAGCGCAGGCGATGCGCGAGCTCGTAGCGGAAGATTTCGCCGAATCTCATGCCGCCGCCCGCGCTCCGCGCAGACCGGCCATGACCGCGAAGTAGACGTCCTTCAAATCCGGCTCGACGGACTCGAATCCGGGTCCCGGAGACGTCTCGCTGTACACCTGCGCGATCGTCTTTCCGGCCAGCAGCTTCGTCGAGATCACCGAGTGCGCGCTCTCGAGCGCCGGCAGCTCCTCGCGCGTCACGGAGCGGCGCCAGATCCACCCGCGCAGCTCCGCGATCACGTGCGCCGGCGTGCCGGCCAGCAGAATCTCGCCGCGGTCGATGATCGCGAGATTGCTGCACAGCTCTTCGACGTCTTCGTCGATGTGCGTCGACAGGATGACCGCACTCGCTTCCCCGATCTCACTCAGCAAATTCAAAAACCGCACGCGTTCCTCGGGGTCGAGGCCGGCAGTGGGCTCATCGACGATGATCAACTTCGGATTCCCGAGCAGCGCGATGGCGACGCCGAGGCGCTGGCGCATGCCGCCCGAGAACGTGCCGACGCGTTGGTTGCGCACATCCCACAGATTCGTCCGCCGCAACAGCGCCTCCACGACGTCCCGCCTCGACGCGGCGTCGACGAGTCCCTTCAGAACCGCGAAGTGATCGAGCAACCGTTCCGCGCGGACGCGGGGGTGGAAGCCGAACGATTGGGGGAGATAGCCGAGCGTCTCGCGCACGCGCTCCTTCTCGCGAATGACGTCGATCTCTCCGAGCTGGATCGTCCCCTCGTCTGGATCCTGCAGAGTGGCCAGAATGCGCATGAGCGTCGACTTGCCGGCGCCGTTGCGGCCGAGCAATCCGAACATGCCCGGTGGGACGTCGAAGGAGATGCCGCGCAACGCGCGAGTGCCGTTTCGATACGTCTTGGAGAGGTCACGAATGGAAAGCTGAGCCGTCATGGACGTGGGGTACGCGGCGACGCCCCCGTTGTTGCGGAAACGCTGAAAACTTTGCGCCTGGTGACGCAGGTGTGGATTTCGATCATTCGGCTCATGTCCTTCTGCCGAATGGCTTTACCCAGTAGCGAAGGTTGACACGCGTCTCGCGCGCAGGCATCCTCCCTTTCCAGAATCAACCGAGTTCCAGGAACGGGAGAGTCCATGAGATTCGCAATCCGCACGCTTCTCGTCTCTGCATTTCTGTCCGCGACGTTCACCGCCCACGCTGCGGTCGAATACGTGAAGGTCTGCGACCCGTACGGCGCGAGCTTTTTCTACATCCCCGGCACGGAGACCTGCTTCAATCCGCGCACGGGCGATACGCGCGTTGCGACCGCGGGTGGTGTTTGGCGCACGCGCACTCCCTATCCCGCGGGCGAGTGGGTGAAGGAAGGGAAGCTCGACTGCAAAGGGAAAGTCGTGACGGTCGGCACGTTCAAGAGCACCGACTTCACCTTGAACGCCTGGGCCCGCAAACAGACGCTCCCCATTCCTCTTCCGATCCGCGATGACCAATACGTCTCACGCGTGATGATGAGCGGGGGCTTCTACGATCCGCGCGTTCCCGGCAACCGATCGGGCGTGACGTCCGAAGACGCGTTCTGTCTGCGATCGCTCGACCCGTCGATTCCTGAAGTCCAGCCGGATCCCGCTCCTACCGATCCGCCGCGCAAGAACCGCTGGGGCAACGGGATGCTCCCGATCGGCTGCATCGCGAACGGTCGGCTGCTCAACATG
>JAFAVZ010000474.1 GCA_019242175.1 Acidobacteriota bacterium | reverse complement strand
GACGGCATCGGCCTGCATGAACACGCGCCACTGCCGGCCGAATCGATTGAACTGATTCACGAACGTGCCGCCGAGGTACGTTTGCAGTGCTTGATAGACGTCGCCGATCGGCACGCCTTGCTTGAGTGCCTTGTCGCGATCGACGTCGACGTAGACCTGCGGCACGGCAGCGCGGAACGAGCTGTTCACGTTCTGTAGCTCGGGACGCTTCTTCGCCGCGGCGAGGAACTTCTGCAGGTTTTCATCGAGCACCTGCACCGTGCCGCCGCTTCGATCCTGCAGCCAGAACGAGAAGCCGCCGGCGTTGCCCAGGCCGGGGATCGGCGGCGGCAGGAACGCGAAGACGTTTGCCTCCGGGATCTCCGCCTTGAACCGGCCGTTCAGTTTCGCGATCAGCTCCTTCGCCTCCAGCGCCTTCTCCTCGCGGCTTTCCCACGGATCGAGGCTGACGAAGAAGAAGCCGTTGTAAGTCGCGGAGACGTACGCGAGGAGGCTGAAGCCGCCGATCGTGCTGTACGCATGCACGCCCTTGGTTTCGCCGAGGATTTTTTCGACCTTCCGGCAGACGACGTCCGTGCGCTGCAGCGACGAGGCGTCGGGCAGCTGGACGTTGAGGAAGAAGTAGCCCTGGTCTTCGTCGGGCACGAAGCTGCTCGGAAGTTTCTTGCCCAGGATGCCGGCGAAGACGCCGAAGCCGACGAGGATCACGACCGTGACCACCGCCTTGCGAATCAGCACCGACGACATGTTGACGTAGCCCCCGGTGAAGCGCTCGAACCCGCGGTTGAAGCCGGCGAAGAAGCGGCCGAGCAATCCCGTGCTCTTCTTCCGCGGACGGAGCAGCATCGCCGAAAGCGCGGGCGAGAGGCTGAGCGCGTTGAACGCGGAGATCAGCACCGAGACGGCGATCGTCACGGCGAACTGCCGATTGAGTCGCCCCTGAATGCCGCCCATGAATGCGACGGGCAGGAAGACCGACGACAGGATCAGCGCGATGGCCACGACCGGCCCGGCGACTTCCTTCATCGCCTGGATCGTCGCCGCCCGCGGCGAGAGCCCGCGTTCGATGTGATGCTCGACCGCCTCGACCACGACGATCGCGTCGTCGACGACGAGGCCGATCGCGAGCACGAGTCCGAACAGCGACAGCGTGTTGATGGAGAAGCCGAGGAGCGGGAACAGCGCGAACGTGCCGATCAGCGAGACGGGAACGGCGACGATCGGGATGAGCGTCGCACGCCAGTTCTGGAGGAAGAGGAACACGACGAGCACGACGAGCACCATCGCCTCGAGCAGCGTGATGACGATCTCCCGAATGCCTTCCGTCACGGGCGCCGTCGTGTCGACCGCGATCGCGTACTTCATGTCATCGGGGAACGTCGTCTCGATACGCGCCAGCGCCTGGCGGATGCCTTTCGCGACCGACAGCGCGTTCGAGCCCGGCGCCTGGTAGATGCCGATGACCGCCGCCGGTTTGCCGTTGAAGCGGCCGATCTGCTTGTACGAAAGCGCACCGAGCTCGACGCGCGCGACGTCGCCCACGCGCACCGCCGACCCGTCCGGATTGCTCCGCACGACGATCTTCGAGAACTCCTCGGGCGTCGAGAGTCGGCCCTGCGCGCGAACGGTGTACGTGAACTCCTGACCGCCCGGCGCCGGCTCCGCGCCGACCTGGCCGGCGGGATTCACGGTGCTCTGCGACTGCACCGCTTTCTGCACGTCGGCCACGGTCAGGCCGAGCTTCGCGAGCTGGTCGGACTTCAGCCAGATGCGCATCGCGTATTCGGACGCGCCGAAGTTCAGAACCTGGCCGACGCCCGGCACGCGATACAGCGCGTCGTTGACGTTGATGAGCGCGTAGTTGCCGAGGAAGAGGCCGTTATAGGTTCCCTTCGGCGAGTAGAGCGCGACGATCATCATCGGCACGCCCTGCGTCTTGCGGTACGTGAGTCCGAACTGGTTCACCTCGGGCGGCAAGCTCGGTTGGGCCTGCGACACGCGGTTCTGGGCGTTGACCTGATCGCTGTTGCGATCGGTGCCGACGTCGAACGTGACGCGCTCGGTGATCGTGCCGTCCGAGGCGTTGACGGACTGGATGTAGAGCGAGTCTTCGACGCCGTTCATCTGCTGCTCGATCGGCGTCGCGACCGACTGCTCGATCGTGAGCGCGTCCGCGCCGGGGTACTGGCTCTGGATCTGGATCAGGGGCGGCACGAGGTCGGGAAACTGAGCGACCGGCAGGCCGGTCATCGCGACGAGCCCGCCGAGGACGATGACGATGGAGATGACGATGGCGACGATGGGGCGATTGATGAAAAAACTGGCCATGGTTTTCGGTTCGCCTTACTGCTTCTGCTGCTCCGGCTTCGGCGCCTCGGGCACGACGGTCTGACCGCTCTTCACCCGGGAGAAGCCTTCGATGATCACGCGGTCGCCCGGCTGCAGGCCTTCGTCGATGATCCAGTCGCTGCCGACGCGTTCGCCGGCCTTCACGGTGCGGACGGCGACCGTGTTGTCGGCACCGACGACGCCGACCTGCTGGATGCCCTGCAGCTCGTTGACGGCGCGTTGCGGAACGAGGATGGCGGCCTTGCGGACGTTCGTCACGGCGCGCACTTTTCCGTACTGGCCGGGACGGAGAACGTTGCCCGGATTCGGGAAGAGGCCGACGCTGGCGATCGTGCCGGTTTTGATGTCGACGTCGCGGCCGGAGAGCGCGATGTGGCCTTTGTGGGGGAAGACGGAGCCATCGGCGAGGACGAGCTCCAGCTCCGCGTTGCGCATCCCCGGGTCGTTGACGAACTGCAGGTAATCCTGCTCGCTGACCTGGTACTGCACGCGGATCGGATCGACCGTGGAGACGGTGGTGAGAACGGTCTGGGGCGAGACGAGGTCGCCGACCTGCTGCGACGCCAGTCCGGCGATGCCGCTGATCGGCGAGGTGACGCGCGTCCAGCTGAGGTTGAGCCGCGCCTGATCGACGGCGGCCTGCAACGCGCCGACCGTCGCACGCGCGGCACTGCGCGAGGAACGGGCGTTGTCCAGCTCCTGCTGGCTCAACGCGCGTTGCGCGGCGAGCGGCTCGTAGCGCTCGACGTCATGCTGCGACTTCTCCAGCCCCGCCTTCGCCTGCTCGAGGTTCGCCTCGGCCTGCTGGAGCTGGGCCTGGGACTGGCGCGTGTCGATCTCGAAGAGGAGATCGCCCTTCCGGACGTAGCTCCCCTCGCGGTAGACGCGGCGGAGGAGATAGCCCTCGACCTTCGGCCGGATGTCCGCGTTGACGTCGCCCTGCAACGTGCCGATCCACTCGCGATAGACGGGCTGATCGTGCTGCATGACATTGGTGACGACGACGTGGGGCGGGGGAGGCGGCGTGTTGCTGGCGTCCGCATGGCGTCCGCAGCCCGCCAGCACCGTCGAGAGCGCGAGGGAAAGGATCACGAATCGGAACTGCATTTGAAAGTTCTCTCCTGGCCGGCACGGCCGGCGGCGTTGGTTGGCCAAGCCTTCACCACGCTTTGCGCTCTCGCCCGGCCAATGGGGGTGCGATAACGTCGGATGTTTCATGGTGAAGGCTCGAAAGGCGGCTTACGAAGCGATGCCGCGCATGATGAAGTCGACGGCGAACTCGACGTCGCTATCGAGCGGCGGCGGCTCGCGCTCGATCATGCGGTGAAGGATGATGTCCCGGATCACGGAGGCGATGGAGATGGAGAGACGCTCGACATTCGCCTCCCGGATCTCGCCCCGCGCGATGGCGTCGCGGACGAGGCGTTGGAGCTGGGAGAGGTAGGTCTGATACGTCGGATGCTGCTTCAGCCGGCGTTCCCCGAACGGCTCGGCCATGGCGAGATAGAGGCGGAAGAAGTCGCGGTTGTCGTCGAAGTGCTGGATCTGGGTGCGGACGCGTTTCTCGAGCGTCTCCCGAAACCCGAGGCAGCCGCGGCACGCGGCGCCGAGCTTGTCGACGAGACTCGCCGTGGCGTTCTCCATCGTGCGGCTGAGGATCTCGTCTCGGGAGTCGAAGTAGATGTAGATCGTGCCCTTGGCGACCCCCGCCTCGTCGGCGATGTCCTGCACGGTGACGTCCTTCATCCCCTTGCGGGCCACGACCCGCATCGCCGCCTCGCAGATGCTCTGCTTGCGGAACTCTTCGACGACGTCTTCTTTGGTCTTCAAGCGACCTTATAGTACATCCCGATGACCGCTCGGTCAACGATGATGACTGGTCGGTCATGAGTTGTGACCGATTGGTCATGAGACAAAAAACGTAGGGCCGGCTCTCCAGCCGGCCCCATGAACCATGGTCGCGGCGAGCGTCGCTCGCCGCCTCATTCTCGGCTGGGCCGGCTGAAGAGCCGGCCCTACGTTCTTGATTGCGGCCGGCTGAAGCCGGTCCTCACGTTCCCTACGTCCGCTCCCCCTCCACCCGGTCCCGCCCGCCCGACTTGGCGCGGTACAGCGCGGCGTCGGCGGCGGCGACGAGGGAGGCGGGGGTGGGGGCGGAGGTCGCGGTGCCGGCGGCGACGCCGAGGGAGGCGGTGACGATGGCCGTTTCGCGGATGCGCAGGCGCAGCGCCTCGGCCTCGGACGTCGCCTCGGCGAGCGCGACGCCGGGGAGGAGCCAGGCGAACTCCTCACCGCCGAAGCGCGCCGCGAGGCCGCCGCGCGACTCGGTCTGCTCCGCGAGGATGGAGGCGACCGTGCGCAGCGCTTCGTCGCCTTCCTGATGTCCCTGCGAGTCGTTGAGCTGCTTGAAGTGGTCGAGGTCGATGAGGATCAACGCGACCGGCTCGCTCTGCTGCGCGGCGACGGCGCACGCTTCTTCGAGCGCCTCGTCGAAACGGCGGCGGTTCGCAACGCCGGTCAATCCATCGAGATACGAGAGCGCGCGGAGACGCACGTTCGCCACGGCGAGCTGCCGGTTCGTGTCTTCGAGCTCGCCCGCGATGCGGTGCACGTCTTCGTACGCCCGCGCGAGCTCCTCGTTCTTCCGCGCGCGCAACGCCGCGATGCGCAGGCGCAAGCCGCCGGCGATCGCTGCAATGATCAAGAGCGCGCCGAGGAGGCGAGCCCACCACGTCTCGAACCATTGAGGATCGACGGTGACGGCGAGCGTCGCCTCGCCGTTGCTCGGCACGCCGTCTTCGTTGTGCGCGAGCACGCGGAACGTGTACTTGCCGGGCGCGAGGCGCGTGTAGTGCGCGACGCGGCTCGTGCCGGCGTCGACCCATTCGCGGTCGAAGCCTTCGAGCCGGTAGCGGAAGCGCACGCGTTCCGGCGCGCGGAGGCTGAGCGCGGTGTAGCGCAGCTCCAGGCGCTGCGTTCCGGGCGGCACGTGCAGCGGTCCGGCCGGCGCCAGGTTGCCGTCGGTGAGCACCTCCTCGACGTGCACCGGCGGCGGCACGGCATTGCGGCTCGTCGACTGCGGATCGATCACCGCCACGCCGCGCGCGGTGGCGACCCAGAAGCGGCCGTCGCGCGCGCGGATCGCCGACGGAAACCCGGCGTTGCACTCCGCCGACGGCATCCCGTCCGTCGTCCCGTAAACCGTGCCGGCGAGATCCGCCGCCTGACCGTTCATCGCCGCGAGCACTTGCTCACGCTTCACGCGATACAGCCCGCGGTTGCTCGTCAGCCAGAGATCGCCGCCGGAGTCGACGACCTGAAACACGACGTCGTCGTGCAGACCATTGCGGCGGAGGAGCGATCGCACTTTGCCGCCGGCGAGATCGAGATGCGCGAGTCCACCGCCGGACGTTCCGATCCAGACGCCGTGCTTTTCGGCGTCGAGCGCGAGGGAGAAGATGCGGTCGCTTTCGAGACCGCGGTCGGTGCTCGCGATCTGCGCCGCGCGTCCGGTATGCGGATCGACGCGCCACAAGCCGGCGCCGTCGGTGCCGACGAGGAGGGTGCCGTCCGCCAGCGCGAGCAGCGGCCGAAGCTGGCGGTCTTCGAGCTCCGGTACGATCGCCGCCTGTCCATCGCGCACGAGCGCGAGGCCGGTCGTCGTGCTCACCCACAACCCGTCGTCCGTCTCGACCAAAGCGCGGACGCGATTGTTCGGCAGCCCGTTGCGCACGTCGTGAACCTCTTCGAACGCGCCGTCGCGAAAGCGCGTCACGCCGCCGCCGTCGGTGCCGATCCAAAGGCTGCCATCGTGGCTTTCGGCGAGCGCATAGATCGTGTCGTGCGGCAAGCCATCGCTCTTCGTCAGGCAACGCACCGGGCCGGGCAGGATCTGGCACAAGCCTCCGCCCTCCGTGCCCGCCCACACCCGCCCGGCGTGATCCTCGAGCACCGCGCGCACGGCATCGACGGAGATCCCTTCTTTCCGGGTGAACGACAGAAAGCGCGTGTCGCTGAGCCGCACCAGGCCGCCGGACGTGCCGACCCAGAGCGAGCCTTCCCGATCCTCGATGATCGTCCGCACGATCGGGCTCGGCAATCCCTCGGCGATCGTGAGCACTTCCGCATGTTCGCCGCGCCAGCGTACGAGACCGCCGTCCGTGCCGATCCACAAGCTGCCGTCGCGATCGCGACGGAGCGCGCGAATGAGATTGCTCGGCAAGCCGTCGGCGGTCGTGATCGTGCGGATGATTTGTCCGCCGCGCCACGCGGCGAGCCCGCCGCCGTCGGTGCCGATCCACAGCGTGCCGTCGGGATCGCGCAGCAGCGTTCGCGCGTAATCATTCGGCAATCCCTCGGCCGTCGTGATCCGTTCCTGCACCGCGGAGTCGCGCCAACGGACGACGCCACCGCCATGCGTCGAGACCCACATCCCGCCTTCGCCGTCGTCTTCCATCGACCAGATGCGGTCCGTCGGCAGCCCGTACTTCGTGGTGAAGCGCGTGACGCCTTCGCCGTCGATGCGCAGCATTCCGCCGCCCGCTGTCGCAACGTAGAGCGAGCCGTTCGCCGTGGCGTGCATGCCCCGGATGCGGTCGGATCCGAGGAGGTCGGTGTGGAAGGCTTCGATGCTGCCGTTGCGCAGCCGGGCGAGGCCGCCGCCGTACGTGCCGATCCAGAGCGTGCCATCCGGCGCCTCGAACAGCGAGGAGATGAACGCGCTGCGCAACCCGGGCGCGTTCTGCCGATCGCTGACGACGAAACGCGCGCCGTCGAAACGCACGAGCCCTTCCTCGGTGCCCATCCACAGATAGCCGTCGCGCGTTTGGAGCAGCGTGTCGATCGTGTTCTGCGGAAGGCCCGCGTCACTCGTCCAGACGGAGAGCCGCGCCTGGGTGAGCGCGCGGCTTGGATCGAGCGCGAACGCACGGATCCCGAGGAGGAGCAGTGCGAGCAGGACGAGGACCCGGTTCACGGTAGGCCCTGCATTGTAATTCGCGGCTGAGCTCGATCAGGATCTCCGTTTCACGATCGGCAACGGCTCGAGCGCGAACGGCGGATCTATACCGTTATTTGTCCTGCCCGGACGAACACCGGGAACCGGATGGTCCGCCGCTGTTCCGCATCGCCCCACGCCTCGGCGAGCTCGGCCGCGATGGCGTCCGTTGCTCGCGTGCCCCGCTCCACGAAGTACCGTTGGGAAGCCGACCAGGTCTCCAGAAACGCGAGCACCTCGGCCACGTTCCACTCCGCGGTCATCTCGAACCGCGGCGCCGCGATCTCCTCGAAGGGGAAAGGAAGCGTCGCGTATTCGTCGTGCACGAACTGGATCCGCTCCGGCCAGTAGTCGCCGAGGATTTCGTCCTGAAAGTCATGGACGAGGGGATGGATGGCGTCCGCGATGCCCTTCGGTCCGTACGAGAACAGCGCGATCACCGATCCCGCCCGCGCCACCCGACGCACCTCGGCGTAGAAGCCGTCCGGCTCGAACCAATGCGCCGCCGCGCCGGCCGTGACGAGATCGACCGAGGCGTCGGCGAGCGAGACGCGGTCCGACGGCTCGTGGCGATACTCGACGTGCGGATGCCTCTCCGCCTGCGCGAGCTGCCCCGCACTCGCGTCCGTCGCGATGACGTGCGCAAACCGCTCCGCCAACGCGACCGCAACCTGCCCGTTGCCCGTCCCCGCATCCCACGCCAGCTCATGGCGCGAGACGAGGGAGGCCAGCCACGCGAACAACTCGTCCGGATAACGCGGCCGATGCCGCGCATACGAGTCGGCGTGATCGGAGTAGTGGTCTTCGAAGGACATGCGCGCGGATGCTACCCGAGCAACGAATGTAGCGGCGGGCTTCAGCCCGTCCGGGCCGGCTGAAGCCGGCCCCTACATTTTCTCGATCATGCCGAGTACCGGTCGTCGAACCATGGCTCCGCCGTATCCGAGTAGCCGCGTCGTTCCCAGAAGCCGCGGCGGTTCCGGTCGAGGAGCTCGATGCGGCGGATCCACTTCGTTCCCTTCCACGCGTAAAGCTTAGGCGTGATCATCCGCAGCGGGCCGCCGTGTTCGCGGGGCAGCGGCTTCCCTTCCCACGTGTGCACGAGCAGCACGTCCTCTTCGATGGCGCGCGGCAGCGGGAGGTTCGTCGTGTAGCTCTCGCCGGAAACCGGCTCGCGGTCGTAGCCGGTGCAGAGGATCCATCCCGCGTTTTCCTTCGGCACGACCAGCTCGGCGAGCGTCTGGAAGCGCACGCCGCGCCAGTGATTGTCGAGCCGGCTCCAGCTCGTGACGCAGTGGAAGTCGCTGATGTCGTCCACCTGCGGCAACTCCATCAGCTCGGGCCAGGTCAGCGTCACGGGGTTCTCCACGAGGCCGGCGATCTCGAGGCGCCAATCGTCCAGCGTGATGTCGGGGAGGTCGCCGAGGTCGAGGACGGGCCAGTTGGGGACGACGCGCTGGCCGACCGGGACGGAGGGCAGGCCGTGGCGATTCGGCGGGCCGGAGCCCTCGGGCTTCTTCCCCTCGAAGCGGACGTTCACGCCGTGCCCGAGTTGCTTCTGGCGTTCGATGTAGCGCAGGCGCCGTTCGACGATCGAGTCGCTCATCCGCGCATTATGCTTGGAATTCGAACTGTAACTGTTATAGTTACGATCGCCTGATGACGCAGAGCAGCCGATTCGCTACCGCGGTGCACATCCTCACGCTCCTCGCAGGCGAGAATGAAGAGCCGCTCACCTCCGACTACATCGCCGGCAGCGTCAATACCAATCCCGTCGTCATCCGCCGCTTGCTGGGTATCCTCGC
>JAFAVZ010000374.1 GCA_019242175.1 Acidobacteriota bacterium | reverse complement strand
AGACAAGAGGAGTCGGACGCGCATGACGCCCCGGCTCCTCTCTCGATGCGATACGCTACGACCAATGCCAATTCGATCGGTTGTGCTCTGGGCAGTGTGCCTAGCCGCGTGCCGCGGCGCCGCTCCGCCGGTGCCCTGCACGGCCCCATCGGCCGCGCTAGCGATCGCCGTGGAACACCTGCCCCACGGATCGACGATCGTGCTGGCCGACGGCCTGCCGCGCGAAACCCGCCGCGAGATTGGGCGATTGACACGAACAATCCCGCAGCGTTCGATGCCGAGGACCGCGTCCCAGGACATCCCGCCCGGCTACACGGTGATCACGAGCGTCCTGATCGACGACACCCGGTGTCAGCTCGAGGCGACCGAGGGCCCGGTGCCCCGCGCCAACGAACACGCGGTTCGCCTAGGCTGCGGCACCCGACACGCGATTGTGGTCAAGCGGGCGACGGATGGATGCTGGCGCTTTGCGTACGACGGCGAGAGCGCATGTTGATCGCGCCGCACATGGAGAGACGAGTGACTGCTCTGCCCATCGCCACGTCGCTATGGTTCATGGCTGCCGCGAGTGTCCTCGCGAGCCCGGACAGCGCCGGTCCGGTTGCATTACGGCAGCATTTCGTCCTGGAAGCACCAGCGCCGGCGACGCGTTTTGCGCTCACCGCGCTCTCCACGCGTACGGAGCATGCCCTGGCAACGACGCTGCTCGTGTATGACGCCGTCCGGGGTGATCGGCTCGTCATGACGTCGCACTTCGATCCGACATCGCGCGCTTTCGTGACCGAGATTGCTGACGTGAAAGGACGGACGTTCCTCCGCGGGTCGTACACGATCCCGGAGGGTGCGCGCTCGCAAGCCGAGACTGCGGCGGACCTGGAGCAGCATCCCGAGCTGTTCGACGCGGTCGATCCGATTGTGACGATCGAGACGGCGAGTTTCACGCACAGTGATCGCTACTCGACGCTGCGCACGGAGAAGGACACGGCGGAGTGGTGCTCGACTTTGCGCGAAACGGTCGCCCCGCACTTCCTCGAAGCGATCGAGCGCTTGCGCTTCGGTTTCTTCGGGAACGTGGAGAGCGGCGGCGCGATGTTCTACAACGGTGCCGGGCAGTGGCTCTTACACGGCAGCTGCGATGAGCAGCCGCAGACGCTCGTGCGCGTCGCTGCCCCGCCGGATTGCGCCTTCGACAAGTCGTTCGGCCGTCCGTGCACTGACGCGCAACTCGCGATCGTGGCGCAAGCCGCGACCGACGGCGTCCCGCTCGACCACGACTAAGCATTCCCGGCGGACGTCGCGCCTGCGACCCCTCGCGGCGGCGCGATCGGGGCGGAAGCGACGTCCTTGCGCTCGCTCGGGGCGCAGGCGCCTGCTGCTCGCCTTTCCAGGGGCGCGGCGGCTGCCGGGGGTTTTTCACGGTCTTTCAGCGAGGAAACGTTATCGGCGCGTGTGAAACGCCGTCTCCGTTCAGGAATTCGTGCGTGCGAGGCGTGCGGGCGAGGAAACGCCTACGCGCCGACGTCGTCCAGTTCTGCTGGCGTGAGGCGGCGTGTGCTGGGGCGTTCGCGCCCGATGACCTCGCGGTAGCGGTCGGCCACGGCGCTGCTCGTGCAGAACACGACGAGGTCAACGTCCGGCGCGTACTTCGCGAGGTTTGCCAGGAGGTCCGATCGTCCCGTTTCGACCTCGACGAAGCGGACCTGTTGCCCGCGAGCGGCGCGCAGGTCCGCGCTCCGGCCGCCGCCGAGGGGGGATTCCTCGGTGACGGTCCCACCGTGCCGCTCAAAGAGCGTGCGGACCTCGTGCTTCCAGAACTCGGTGCTCCGCACCGCCCGAGCGCGTGTGCCGCAGCGCGACCCCGCGCGCGGCGAGGAGCGCGCTGCCGGCAGGCGTGAGGGTGAGGATCTTCACCTGTCCGCGCGGCGTGCTCACCGCATCGAAGCGCGCAAGCCCGCGCTTGAGGAGGGCGTCTTTGGTGCGGTTGCCGATCTCCATGTGCCACCCGAGGCGTTGGTAGCGGTGCGTGATCGGGCTAATCGGTGTCTGGGCGACGTCGCGCAGGAGTGCTTCTTCGCGCTCGCTCACCGCCGCGACCGGCGGCGGGGCCACGACGTCGTTAGTTGCTTGCGGCTGCGTCTGCAGCCATTGGTCGCGCACGGCGGCGTCGGTGATGGTGATGTTCTTGATGGGTTGGATGCCGAAGGTGAAGAGGATGGGGGTGTAGTAGCGCACGGGGAGGCGGACGATGCCGGTGCCGATGGCGAGTTTCGGGAGCCATTCGGGTTTGAGTTGCAGGAGCTGGCTGGCGAAGGTGACGTCGCGGGGGTAGTCGCAGCGCAGGATGACTTTGATGCCGCTGTT
>JAFAVZ010000337.1 GCA_019242175.1 Acidobacteriota bacterium | reverse complement strand
GCCCGGCGATTGAGGAACGGCTGATCGCTCTCGACCTCCTGCCGGTCGCGTCGGCCGAAGCGCCACCACAGAGCGACCGACGCGATGGCGAGGACTGCGAAGGCAATGCCCTGCTCCTGCCAGGCCCAGTTGATCGCGAACGAAACGACGCCGACAAGGATGGCCGAAATACCGAGCCACATGAAGAACGTGCCGGGCGCCATCACCTCGACGACGAGCAGGATGCCGCCGAGGATGATCCAGCTCCACGCGCCGAGCGATTCGATGAGCGCGATCATGGTGCGTCACGCCGGCGGGGCGACGGTCGGGCCGGTGGGGCTCGACGGCCGGCGCGCCGGGCCGGGTGAAGCGGGGCCGCGGCCGTCCATTCCGAAGGTCTCGCGCGCGATCTCGGCGATGCCTCCGAGCGAAGCCAGCACGCTGGTCGCCTCGAACGGCAGCATCAGGATTTTCTGATTGGGTGCCTCCGCGAACTGCCCGAGCGCCTTGAGATACTGCTGGGCGACGAAATAGTTGAGGGCCGAGACGTTGCCGGCCGCGACCGCTTGGCTCACCATCTCGGTCGCCTTGGCCTCGGCCTGGGCGAGGCGCTCGCGCGCTTCGGCATCGCGGAACGCTGCCTCGCGCCGGCCCTCGGCCTCGAGAATCTGCGACTGCTTCTGGCCTTCCGCGCGCAGGATCGCCGACTGACGCTGACCTTCGGCGGTGAGAATCTCGGCGCGCTTCTCGCGCTCGGCCTTCATCTGCCGGCCCATCGACTGCACCAGGTCGGCCGGCGGGACGATGTCCTTGATTTCGATCCGGTTGACCTTGACGCCCCATGGCGACACTGCGGCATCCACGACGCGCAGCAGCCGCTCGTTGATCTCATCGCGATGCGAGAGCATCTGGTCGAGGTCCATCGAGCCCATGACCGAACGGATATTGGTCATTGTGAGCTTGATGATCGCCTGGTCCAGATAGGTGACTTCGTAGCTTGCCTTGGCGGCGTCGAACACCTGGTAGAACGCGACGCCGTCGACGGTGACGGTGGCGTTGTCCTTCGAGATCACGTCCTGCTGCGGCACGTCGACCACCTGCTCCATCATGTTCATCTTGCGGCCGATGCGGTCGAAGTAGGGCACGATCAGGTTGAGCCCGGGGGTGAGCGTGCGGGTGTAGCGGCCGAACCGCTCGACGGTCCAGTTGTAGCCCTGCGAGACCGTCTTCACGCCGGCAAACAGCGTGAGCACCGCCAGGAGAACGAGGATGAGGACGAAGATGGTATAACCGGACGGCATGGCGAATCTCCCTCGTGCAGCCGGCATTGTGGGCGCCGCGCGGGCGGGGAGCAACGGTCAGGTGCACGCGTCCACCGGCGTTATGGCCGGGCGCATTGTTTGTCGCGGGAGGTGCCCGCGAGGTTCATGATGGCACCTTAGTCAAATCCATCCCTGCAGCTCGCGCTCGGAGAGGTGGCGGAGCAGGGCCATGCCGGGCTCGCTGTCGTTGAGACAGGGCAGCGCGGCGAAGTTTTCCCCGCCGTTGTGGCGGAAGATCTCCGCGTTCTCGTGGCCGATCTCGTCGAGCGTCTCCAGGCAATCGGCGGCGAAACCGGGCATCACCACGGCGAGATTCTTGACCCCACCGCGGGCGAGAGTGCGGACCGTCTCGTCGGTGTAGGGCTTGAGCCACTCGGCCGAGCCGAAGCGCGACTGGAAGGTCAGCACGAACCGCGCCTCGTCGAACCCGAGCCGCTCGCGCAGCAGCCGCGCGGTCTTGGCGCACTGGCAGTGATAGGGATCGCCTTTTGTGAGATATTCCTCCGGCATCCCATGGAACGACGCCAGTATCATGTCGGGCACGAACGGCAGCTTTGCGACGTCTTTCCTGATCGACGTCGCGAGCGCGTCGATATAGGCCGCGTCGTCGTAATAGGGCGGCAGCACGCGGACGGCCGACTGCCAGCGCATCGTCGCTAGCGTCTCGAACGCCTTGTCGCACACGGTCGCGGTGGTTGCCGCCGCGTATTGCGGATAGAGCGGCATGATGAGAATGCGCTCGCAGCCAAGTTCTTTAAGCGAATTGAGTCCCGCGGCGATCGAGGGATTGCCGTAGCGCATCGCCCACTCGACGAGGATGCGATCGTCGCGCGCGGCAAGCGCGGCGGCGAG
>JAFAVZ010000200.1 GCA_019242175.1 Acidobacteriota bacterium | reverse complement strand
ATGGAGACGCTGGGCGGCAAGCCGTGCCGGACTGGCGGCGGCCAGGGTGATCGCGAGGCCCAGCAGTAGTCGTCGTGGATGCATGGTCATGTCCCGGGGGTGGTCAAACGGTGGGACATCGCCACGCATCAAAAGGTTCGCTCAGTGGCGGTTCAGGAGAAGCCACGCGCCGCCGGCCAGGCCGATCAGGATGACGACGATCCGGACGTGCTTCTGATCGACCTTCTGCACTCCCTGTGACGCGAGATAGCCACCGCTGACCGAGCCGACGGCCATGGCCAGCGCGATCGGCCAGCTGATCAGGCTACTGAACGCGAACGTGATCGCCGCGACAGCGTTCGCGCAGAGCCCACCCCAGTTCTTCAGCCCATTCATGCGGTGGATGTTCGTCAGGCCGATCAACCCGAGCGCCGCGAGCATGATGATCCCCGCGCCGGCGCCGAAGTATCCGGCGTAGACGCCGACGAAGAACTGCAGGAGCAGCACGCCCGGGGCAGGGAAGCTGCCGTTCGCGGTCTGGTCGGTCCTCGTCGCGAGCCTGTCTTCGCCCACGACGGCGGCCGCCCGGCGATGCTGAATCGCGCGAACGATGCGCGGCTGAAGAATGAACAGGGCCGTCGCGCCGAGCACAAGCCAGGGCACGATCGTGTCGAAGCGCGACGGCGGCGTTCGCAGCAAGAGCCACGCGCCGACGCCGCCGCCGATCAGGCTGGGGACGGCGAAGCCGATCGCCCACCGCGTCGCGCCGGACAACTCTGATCGATAGCCCAGCATGCTCGCGATCGAGCCGGGCCACAGCGCGACAGTGCTCGTCGCGTTGGCGACGAGCGGCGTGATCCCGAGGCCGACGAGCGCCGGAAAGGTGAGAAGGGTGCCGCCGCCGGCGATCGAGTTGATCGCTCCGGCGACGGCGGAGATCAGAACGACAGCGAGGAGTCGAACGGTGGAAGGCAGAGCCATGCCCGAAGGCTAACGTCCCCGCTCAGCGGCCCTCTACTACTTCCCCCATGGCCATTCGAACGTGCCGACGATGGACAGCACGCGATTCTTGGCGTCCGAGCCCGCGTCCTCCCCGACCTGGAGCAGGCCGAGGTTGTAGCGCACACCGATGCTGAAGACGTGATCCAGGTGCCGGAACGCGAGGCCACCACCGAACATGAAGCCGAGGTCGAACGTCTTCGCGTCGCCGCCGCCGAACTGCGCGTCGCCGCAGGAACCGCTTACGGTGAAGGTACCGTCGGTGCCTTCGAAGTTGCAGCTCAGCTTCAGAGCGAGCGCCGGTCCCGCATGAATGAACGGATACGCACCGCTCGTCGCGGAGCCGATGTCGTAGCGGAGCAGCAAGGGCATCTCGATATACGAGAGCTTGAGGGTGCCGGTCGTACCGGCGTCGGACGCCTTTGAGCCCTTCATCGAATAGGTCAGCTCCGGCTGGAACGACCATGACGGCGCGAGGGGCTTGATCAAGCCGACGCCCGCGACCAGGCCGGCGCGGTTCGACACGTCGCCGGTATTGTCGGCCGACGTCGTCAGCTGGGCGAGGTTGACGCCGGCCATGATCTCGAAGCGCGATGGCGCGGGGGCTTGCGCGATAGCTGCACGGGAGACGAACGCCGCGGCGAATGCCGCGGCCAGGACCTTGTGCATTGGAAATCTCCGGTGGGGGGAGACGGCGAGGAGCGCACAATATCGGGCCCGCGTGTGCGGCACGCCACCGCTACATCCTCACGGCCACTCGAAGCCGCCGACGATCGAGAGCACGCGATTCTTGACGCCACCGTTGTCGGTCACGTCGACCAAGCCGAGGTTGTAACGCAGGCCGAGCGTGAAGAGGTGATCCAGGTGCTTGAACGCCAGGCCGCCGCCGAACATCGCGCCGAAGTCGAACGTCTTCGCGTCCTCGCTCTCCACGTCACCCGAGACGTTGCCGCACGATCCGGAAACGGTGATGGTCCCATCCGTGCCTTCGATGTCGCACGTGAGCTTCAGGGCCAGCGCCGGGCCGGCGAGAAGGAAGGGGTGAACGCCGCTTTGCGTCGGCAGATCGTAGCGGACCAGCAACGGCAGCTCGAGGTAGGAGAGCTTCAGTGTGATCGTCGCGCCATCGCCGCTGCCTTTCGCTCCCTTCATCGAATAGGTGAGCTCCGGTTGCAACGACCAGGTCGGAGCGAGGGGCTTCACGATGCCGACTCCGGCGACGAGTCCGGCTCGGGTGCCCGCGTCCGCGGCGTCGAACTTCGCGAAGTTGACGCCGGCCATGACCTCGAAGCGCGAAGGAGCGATCGTCGTCTGCGCGGCGGCGGCGTGGACGGCGAGGGCCACGCCAAGTGTAACCAAGTATTTTTTCATTCGAGATCTCAGGTGGGAGGGGCAGGCCGTGGCAATATCGAACGGTCGCGCCGCCCACGCCAGAGATCTCTAAATCGTCGATTGCAAGCGAATCGTCAGGAGACGATGGTCGTCGCTCACCTCAGCCAGGGAAAATCGACGGTCGACACCACCGACCAGACACTGTTTCGCTCGTTCGGACCGCGCCTGAAGACGTCGACCAGACCGTAGTTGTATCGGCCGCCGATCGTCACGAGGTGGTTCAGGTACCGGAAGGCGAAGCCGCCGCCGCCCGTGAGTCCGACGTCGAAGCCGTGCGGATCAAGGTTGTCGTCCGAGCAGGCACGATGGAGCGCGATCGCACCGCTCTCGGAATGCGCCCGGCAACCGACCTGGAACGCCGGCGTCGCGCCGAGGCTGAAGAACGGGTGGCTGTCGGCGTCGGCCCAGAACTCATAGCGAAAGAGGACCGGTACCTCGACATAGTCGACCTTGAACGTGGTCTCGCCCACCGCGCCGTCGCTCTCGGCGCCTTTCATCGAATAGGCCAGCTGTGGCTCGAACGACCAGCCGGTGTTGCCGATCGGGTGAAGCACCCCGACTCCCGCCACGAGGCCGGTGCGATGCTTCATCGAGCCGTCGCCGGAAAAGTTCGAGAAGTTCCAGCCGGCCGCGAGCTCCAGCCTCGTGCCGCCGGTAAAGACCTGCGCCGACGCGGCGCGCGCCACGGCGATGAGCGTGAGCAGATACGTCGCGCTTCTCATGCGTTCCTCGACGTGCGCTGATGAACCCCTCCACGAGCATGCCGTGCATGCGTGGGGCCACGCCCTCCGTCGACGTCAGATGCGACGTTCGCCCACTTGTCGCGCGCTGGCGATCACGCTTCTCAGGGAAGCGGCCGCAACCAGATGTTGCGGTAGCTGATCGGCGGGCTGGGATCCCTGCGCCTGCAGCAGGATCGGCAGCGGACCATGCGCCTGGTAGTCCGGCTGTCCGACGTCCTTCGTCACGCCGCGCAGCGCGAAATGATCCTGCACGAGCACACCGTTGTGAATCGCCGTGACATAGGCCGGTGTGTGGAGGGAGCCGTCGGCGTTGAAGGTCGGCGCGGTCCAGACGATGTCGTACGTCTGCCACTCACCCGGCCTGCGCATCGCGTTGGCGAGCGGCGGCGATTGCTTGTAGACGCTCGCCGCCTGGCCGTTGACGTAAGTGGCGTTGTCGTAGGAGTCGAGGACCTGCAACTCGTAGCCCCGATCGTT
>JAFAVZ010000134.1 GCA_019242175.1 Acidobacteriota bacterium | reverse complement strand
CGCCAGGACCGGCTGAAGCCGGTCCCCACGTTTCGCTCAGTACCAGCACGGACTGTTCGTCTCGCTCCACTGCCTCGTAGCGGACGAATACGTAGCGACGCGTCCGCACACGCCGGGATCCATCACCGATAGCTCAAAGGTTCGTCCGTCCGACTGGTAGGAGAGCTGGTGAAGGGCTCGGCGTTCGAGCTTCGCCGGATACACGCCGCGTGCAGTTCGATCCCGTTCGAGTTGCGGCGCGAGCTCGGTGGCGACATAGCGCTTCACCCGCCAGAGATCGAGACGGACGGCGCCGCGGCCGGCGACGAGCGTGAGCGGCGCGGAGAGGAGCACGGCCAGTGCGCATTGGCCGAGGCGCGCGCCGAAGACGCGGGTGCGGCGCCAGGGCTGGAGGAGCCCCGCAGTCACGAGCAGCGCGAACGCGGCGCCGACCGCGCACCCCATCCAGGTCATCTGAGCGCTGTAGACGCCGTGCGTGATCGCCGCGCCGAGGACGGCGAGGGCGGCGGCTCCGCCGAGCACTTCGAGGATGTAACGAATGCGCGCTTTCATCCGATCGTGAGACGCGTGAGCGATACGATGAGAAACAGTCGAATAACCATCATTCTCGGCCCGCCGCGTGCAATACCAAACGTCCGGAGGACCTGAGAAAAAATGGCACGACAATCATCCGCGCTCAAACGGGCAGTCTCGACCGTGACGGGGGCGATTCAACGTGTTTTCTCGCATCATCAGAAAGACGTAGAGACCGATCTGAAGCCGAACGTCGAAGAGGCGCCGGCGAAGCGCGAGCTGCAGTCGCAGTCGAAACCGCAGACGCAAGCGCGCCCGGTGCAGCGGCAGACGGACATCCCGATGCCGATTCTCGACGACACGTACACGCCGACCCAGACGAGCGTCAAAGCGGGCTTCCGCGCCGACGGCTCCGATCGCCAGCGCGATCAGGAGCTGCTGCCGGAAACGCTCGACGAGCGCTGGAACGACGCCGACCGTTACACGAACAAGACTGGCAACCCGCGCATCGGAACGCACGGCCGTACGTACGAGCCGGGCGAAGAAGTGCGCAACCGCTAACCCATCATCATTACGATCATCAAGGAGGGCCCTGCAACATGACGACGCCTGATACGCCCACTCCCGCTGGCTTCGGCACCTCGAGCGCGACGGACACCGGTTCATCGAGCTTCGGTGCGGCGAATACCGGAACGGACCTCTGCCCGACCTGCGGTCAATCCAAGAACCGCGGCCTGGAGCAGTTCCTCGGCAAGCTCGGCATCACCGACGACATGATCAACAACCTCAAGACGTCGTTCCAGAACGTCGACGTCGACGAGTACATGAACACCGCGCGCGACTACCTGAAGAGCGGCGGTGACTATCTGAAGAGCGGCAGCGACAAGGCGACGAACTATGCGAAGGAGAACCCCGGCACCGTCGCCGCCGGAGCCGCCGTCCTCGCGGTCGGAGCCGGCCTCCTGATCCGCGCCTTGACGAAGGACTGAGATGGCGTTGCTGGTTGCTGGTGACCGGTTGCTCGTAGACGAACCGGAGCCAGCAACCAGAAACGGCGCCAATGCTGGTATGGTTCGCTCGTCGTTTCTACAAGCAACCAGTCACCAGCAACCAGCGACGTCGAAACATGGCGCTTTTCCAGTCCGAGCTCAAGGACACTCTCCGCAAACTCGCGAACAAGGAGTTTTCCACCCCGCAGGAGCGTGACGAACTGCTCCAGCGGCTCGCCGCGACGGACAACGTCCGCGCGAGAGACGTGATGTGGATGCTCTTCCGCCCCGACCGCGCCTTGCGTGACGCGGCGGTGCCGATCCTCCAACGGCTGCGCGATCCCGAAACCGTCGACTTCTTCCTCTCCGAGGGAAAGGGGAAACCGGATGCGGCGTTCCGCGCGGCAGTTCCAATCCTCTTCACGATTCCGGGCATCGAGCAGCGCTTGCCGCAGCTCCTCGCCGCGAACGATCGCGACACGCAGGACACGGCGCGCCGCATCCTGCTCGAGGCGCCGGTCACGAACAACATCGCGCCGTTGCTGTGGCAACTGGAAGGAAGCGCCGGCAATGACCGCGTCCAGTTCCTCGCTCGCCTCGGCACGCTCGACGTCGACGACCGCGCGCTCCCCCGCTGGCAGAAGCTCGCCCGCGACGAGAACACGCCGGTCCGCGAGAAAGCGCTGGAGATTCTCGCCACGAAGGCGCCGACGAGCTCGATCCCGCTCTTCGTCGAACAACTGCCGCTCGTCGGCTACGCCACGCAGCAGTTGCTCATCGAAGCGCTCACCCGAACGGCGACCAAGAGCGGTCCCGAATTCGTCGATCGTCTCCTTCCGCTGATCGCATCGGGCGATCCGGGCACGCGCTCCGCGGTCATGAAGATCCTCCTGGGCATGGGCAATCCGGCCGAGGTGATCAAGCGGTACATCAATTATGCGAAGACGCTTGCCGGCTTCGTGCGCGATCGCGCGCTGGAGTCGATCCGCGCGTTCGGCGATGCCGTCGTCGAGCCGGCCCTGGAGCTGCTTCGCGATCCGGATGACGAACTGCGCGGCGCCGCGCTCGGCGTCATCAGCTCGTTCGAAGATCCGCGCATGGTGCCGCCGACGATCGCGCTGTTGAAGGATCCCGACTGGTGGATCCGCATCGCCGCCGCCGACACGCTCGCTCGTCTGAAGGATCCGCGGGCCGTGGAACCGCTGATTGCGGCGCTCGGCGATCCCGACCTGAAATGGTCCGCGGTCGAAGCGCTGGGACGCATTGGCGATGCCCGCGCGCTCCCCGCCCTCGGACGCATGCTCGGCGATCCGCAGCCCGACGTGCGCATCGAAGTCATGCAGGCGCTGCGACACTTCCGCCATCCGAACGTGTTGCCGGCGCTGACGAAAGTCGCGACGACCGACCCGAGCCGCGTCGTCCGCACGCGCGCCGTCGACATCCTCGAAGAGATCTCCGCACGTGAGCATGCGCCACAGCAGGACGCCGCAGCCGTGCGGCAGGCCGCGCTCGCGGCGCGCACGGTCGAAGGCGAGCCGAAGCTGCACGCGATGCTCATCGCGACGCGCAACCAGGGCGCGAGCGACTTCCACCTCTCCGTCGGCCAGCCGCCGATCGTCCGCCTCGCCGCCGATCTCCTGCGCGCGCAAGGCGAGCCGTTCACGCCCGAACAGACGCAGGCGATGCTGCGCGAGATCCTGACGCCGGCGCAGTGGGAAACGCTCACCGAACGCCAACAGCTCGACTTCTGCTACTACATCCCCCAGGCGGGCCGTTATCGCGGCAACGTCTTCCTCGATCACCGCGGCTATCACGGCGTCTTCCGCGTCATCCCCGAAAAGCCGCCCACGATCACCGACCTCGGATTACCCGCGCATCTCGCCGAGATCGCCGACTATCACCAGGGCTTGGTATTGATCTGCGGCCCGTCCGGCTCCGGCAAGTCGACGACGCTCGCCGCACTCGTGAACCTCTTCAACGAGACGCGTCACGACCACGTCCTGATGATGGAAGACCCGGTCGAGTTCGTGCACCCGTTCAAGAACTGCCTCATCAATCAACGCGAAGTGAACACGCACACCGAGTCGTTCGCCCGCGCGTTGCGTGCCGCGTTGCGCGAGGATCCGGACGTGATCGTCATCGGCGAGCTGCGCGACAACGAGTCGATCTCGCTCGCCCTCACCGCCGCCGAGACGGGCCACATCGTCCTCGGCACTTTGAACTCGACGAGCGCGCCGAAAGCGGTCGACCGCATCATCTCCAGCTTCGCCATCGACGAGCAGCCGCAGATCCGCGCGGCGTTGTCGGAGTCGCTGAAGTACGCGATCGCGCAACGCCTTCTGCCGTCGAAGCAGCCGCACAAACAGGTCGCGGCGTTCGAGGTGCTGAAAGGCACGAGCAACATCTCGAGCATGATCCGCGACGAGAAGACGTTCCAGATGTATTCCGCGAAGCAGATCGGCAAGTCACAAGGCATGCAGACGTTCGACGAGGCGCTGAAGGATCTGCTGCGCCGCGACCAGATCACCGCCGAAACAGCCTACCTGGCGGCGAACAAGAAGGAAGACTTCGAAGGCCTGGTCAGCGCCGACTTCCTCAAAGGAACGAGATGATGGCGAGTCGATGATGAGGACGGCTGCCTTCCACGTAGGGCCGGCTCTCAGCCGGCCGCAGTCGGGAATGATGCGGCGGGCCTCGCCCGCCGCGACCATGCTTCACGGAGCCGGCTGGAGAGCCGGCCCTACGTTTGGTCCACCGAGATCGATGTGGACGCGGGCGTTGGTGAAAGCAAGGACGTCGGACCACGGCATCGGAGCCGGTCCCATATCGCTCGGGCACGGCGCGAGATCCGTACGGCTCCTTCGCCGTCACCGCGCCTCAGGATGACACGGATATGCAGAAGATCGATCGATTCCTTCGCCTGATGAACGACCGCGGCGCCTCCGATTTCCACCTCACGGTCGGACGTCCGCCGATGCTTCGCTCCGGCGGCTCCATCGAGACGATCCGCTATCGCCTCGTGACCGAGGCCGATTTCGTCGACATGTTGAAGCCGGTGACACCCGGGCGCATTTGGGAAGACTACGTGCGCAAAGGCGACGCCGACTACTCGTACGAGATCCCGAACGTCGCGCGCTTTCGCGTCAACCTGTTCCGCCAGCAACGCGGCGCGGGCGCGGTGTTCCGCGTGATCCCTTCGAAGATCATGACACTCGAGCAGCTCGGGCTTCCCGAGCAACTGCGCCGCATCGCGCAGATGCGCAGCGGTCTCGTGCTCGTCACCGGCCCCACCGGCTCGGGCAAGTCGACGACGCTTGCGGCGATCATCGACCTGATCAACGAGACGCGCTCCCTGCACATCATCACGATCGAAGACCCGATCGAGTTCGTGCATCCGAACAAGAAGTGTCTGATCCATCAGCGCGAGATCGGCAATCACGCGAAGTCTTTCGCCGAGGCTTTGAAGGCGGCGGGGCGCGAGGATCCGGATTTGATCCTCGTCGGCGAGATGCGCGATCTGGAGACGATCTCCATGGCGCTTTCGGCCGCCGAACGCGGCACGCTCGTGTTCGGAACGCTGCACACGAACAACGCGGCGAAGACGATGGACCGCATCATCAACGTTTTCCCCGCCGGCGAGCAGGAAGGCATCCGCAACGTCCTCGGCGAAACCATTCGCGCCGTGGTCGCGCAACAGCTGCTGCCGAAGATCGGCGGCGGACGCGCGGTGGCGCTCGAGATCCTGTTCGCGTCGCCGGCGGTCGGCAACATGATTCGCGAAGGGAAGACGCCGCAGATCACCAGCGCGATCCAGACCGGCGTGAAGGAAGGGATGATCGACATGGACACATCGATCCGGCGGCTCTTCGAGGATGGGAAGATCACCGGCCGCGCCGCGTACGACAAGGCGATCGACAAAGAGTCGTTCAAGGACGTGCTCACGTAGTTGCTGGTTGCTGGTTGCTGGTTACTTGCGCTGCAGCGCCTGAAACGACCTGCTGCGCAAGCAACCAGCAACCAGCAACCCCCAACGAACCAACGACGGACATGTACGAACTAGACGGCATCCCCCTCGCCCACCGTCACGCCGAGGTGAACGGCGTCGAGCTGCATTACGTGGAGGCGGGCGAAGGTCCGCTCGTCGTGCTGCTGCATGGCTTCCCCGAGTTTTGGTACTCGTGGCGGAAGCAGATTCCGGCGCTCGTGCGCGCCGGGCATCGCGTGATCGCGCCCGATCTGCGCGGCTACAACGAGTCGTCGAAGCCGCGCGATGTTCACGCTTACAAGATGCAGACGATCGTGCAGGACGTCGCGGCGCTCATCGCGCGCAGCGGCGACGTGCCGTGCGACGTGATCGGCCACGATTGGGGCGGCATCGCGTCGTGGTTCCACGCGATGATGCATCCCGATCAAGTACGGCGCCTCGTCGTGCTCAACGCGCCGCATCCCGTGCCGCTGCGGCGAGAGATGAAGCGCTCGCGATCGCAACGGCTGCGGCTCGCCTATCAGCTGTTCTTCAACGTGCCGATCGTTCCGGATGCGTTGCTGGCGATGGGTGGGTTGAAGATGCTGATGCGCCGCGCGGGCAAGTTCACGGATGCGGAGCTGCGCGAGTATGCGAAGGCGTGGCGTTGGCCGGGGTCGATTCGCGGGATGCTCGCCTACTACCGCGCGATGATGCGCCATCGTGCCGAGCTCACATCGCTCGTGCGGCCGATCGAACGGCCGACGATGCTGATCTTCGGCGAGCGCGATCCGGTGTTCACGATCCCGACGACCGAGAACTTCGACGACCAGGTGCCCGGCGTGCGCGTGGAACGCATCCCCGAGGCCGGCCACTTCGTGCAGACGGACGCGCCGGAGAAGGTAAACCGACTGCTGGTCGAGTTCCTCGCGTAGAAAACGTAGGGCCGGCTCTCCAGCCGGCCCATCGTTCTTGACTGCGGCCGGCTAGAGAGCCGGCCCTACGTTCGTTCGAGTTACTGGTTCTTGCGGCCGCCGAGCGCCCGCTCCAGCGCGAGCGCCATCGCGCTCTTGCCTTCGCCGCTCTCGCGCTCTTCCATGAACTTCATGTACTCGTCGCGCTCCGCGGCGGCCTTCGCCGCCTCATGGCTGAGGGAGATGCGCTTGCGCTGCGGATCGACGCTCATCACGCGCACCATCAGCTTGTCGCCGGCGTGGTACGTGCTCGCCGCATCCTGACCCGGCGCGAGGCTGAGCTCCGAGGCCGGGACGAGGCCGGTGAGGCCTGCTTCGAGCTGGATGAAGACGCCCGGCGCGGCGACGTGGTCGACGGTGCCTTCCACGACCTTGCCGATCGGGTACTTCTGCGAGGCCGTCTCCCACGGGTCGCGCGTGGCGACTTCGCGGAGGGAGAGGGAGAGGCGCTTCTTGGACGGATCGACTTCGCGCACCCAACCGGTGACGTTCGTGCCGATCTGCACCGAGTCGTCGCCCGGCTTCACGCCGAGGGGAAGCTGGGAGAGGTGCACGAGGCCGTCGAGGCCCGGCTCCACTTCGACGAAGTAGCCGAAGTCGGTGGAACGGACGATGCGGCCGTTGAACTGCGAGCCGGCCGGATAGCGCTCGGCGACGTCGGACCAGGGATCCGGCTCCTGATCTTTCATCGAGAGCGAGATGCGCTTGCCGTCGTTGTCGACCTTGATGACCTTGACCCGGACTTCCTGGCCGATGGCGACGACTTCCTTCGGATCGGTCACGCGCCGGCGGCTCATCTCCGAGACGTGGAGGAGGCCGTCGACGCCGCCGAGGTCGACGAAGGCGCCGAACGGGGTGAGCGTCTTGACCCGGCCGGTGAGCTCGGCACCGGGGACGATGCGGACGCGCGTCTCTTCGGCGCGCTGCGCGGCGGCTTCCTTCATGAGCGCGGCGCGGGAGACGACGATGCGCCGGCCGTCATCCGACATCTCGGTGACGCGGAACTCGTACGTCTGGCCAACGAACGAGTCGGGATTTTCGATTTTTCCCAGGGCGATCTGGGAGAGGGGGCAGAAGGCGCGGAGGCCGCTGACGCTGACCTCGAAGCCGCCCTTGTTGCGGGCCGAGACTTTGCCTTCCACCGGGAGGCGGTTCTCGAACATCGAGCGGAGCTGCTCGAGCGAGGCCTTGCCTTTGAGCATCTTGCGCGAGATCCGGACCTCCTGGCCGGTCTTGACGACCGTTCCTTCGATCTGGTCGCCAACATCGAGCCCTTCCAGCTCTGCGGCGGCAATGACGGCCTCGGAGGGTCCTCCGTACGACACGTAGGCGTCCTCGCCGGCGATCGAAACGATCTCGCCGCGGAGCAGATCACCCTGCTCGGGGGTTTTGAAATTCAGGCTCGCTTCCAACGCCTCGGCAAAACTCGCGTCGGCGTGATCTCTCGACTGGCTCATGGAGGGTGTGTTCCTTTTCGCTTGATTGAATCTCGGTATCCGAGACTGGGTTGGGCCGCGTATGTTACTCGCGGA
>JAFAVZ010000103.1 GCA_019242175.1 Acidobacteriota bacterium | reverse complement strand
CTTCCGTCACCTCCCGAAACGCCGTTCCCTTACCGGCTCGGCATCCGCCGCACGAAAGACGACGCGCTGGTGACCGATGCAAAGCTGACCGTGGAAGAACGATACGGCCTCGTTCTGCGCGCGCTTCCCGAGTCGCGAGCCACGTCGGCCTCTCGCTTCGTTTACGTGTTCACGGTCGATACGAATGGGAAGAGCGTGCTGCTCTTCCCTCGCGGCTCAGTCGGCTCGATCGAGAACCAGTTTCCCGCGCCGCAAACCGCACCGGCCGAGATCCGCCTCGGCGATCCCGCGTCGTTCGTTCCAGAGCCGCCGTACGGAACGGATACCTACTTCCTTCTCGCAACCGACGAGCCGCTCGTCGATCCCTGGATTCTCGAATGGGATGGCGTGAAGACGCGCGAAGGTCGAGGCGGCACCGCGCTCGAGCGCCTGATTCTGCAGATCCTGTCCGACGACCGCGGCGCGCGAGCCATCGCGGCCCCATCGCGTTGGTCGATCGAACGCCTCCCCTACGTCACGACAGCCGCGGAAGCACCGCGTAGCGGAGGTCCGACGAAAGCCGCCCGTCTTGCATTCACTGCCATTCGTTCGCATGCACCGTAAGCGCTGAGCCATTCGACAAAAGCCTCGCACATCCGCGCTCCGTGTCTTACGAAGTCATGAAGAAGACGGCCTTCGTCCTGATCCTCCTCCTCGCTGCGCTGAGCGTCGACGCCGCTCCCCGAAAACGCGCGCTCCTGATCGGAATCGACAACTACTCGGCGTTGCGTCCGGTCCCGAGCGCGCTGCCCTCAGCATCGGACGGCCGTGATTTCCCGAACCTCGACGGATCGGTGAACGACGTCAACTTGATGCGAGAGCTCCTCCTCGCTGTCTATGGGTTCAAGGCCGAGGATGTCGTCGTACTGAAGGACGAAACGGCGACACGCGACGGCATCCTCGGCGGCATCGACGATCTGGTCCGCGATGCACAGCGCGGCGACGTTCTACTTTTCTACTTCAGCGGTCACGGCTCACAGGTATTCAACTCGCTTTCCGCGGAAGACGATCGGATGGACGAGTCGATCGTTCCGGCCGACACGAAGCGCGGGGCGCTCGACGTGCGGGACAAGGAGCTTCGCCGCCATCTCTTTCCGTCGCTCGACCGAGGCGCGCGGTTGACGGTGATTCTCGACAGCTGCCACAGCGGCTCCGGTGCGCGAGGTTTGCCGGGGGGCGGCAAGCCACGCTTCGGAACGGCGGACATGCGTGACGTGAGAGACGGCTGGCGCGGACCAACGCTCGAAGATCGCGGAGCGCTGATTCTCGCCGCCGCGCAGAGCTCCGACATCGCCTTCGAGACGCCGGATGACGAAAAACATCAGCGCGGCGTCTTCAGCTGGGCTCTTGCCCGCGCCCTGCGTGACGCTACCAGCGGCGAGCCGGCCATCGACACGTTCCAGCGCGTCGCCGCGCGCATGCGCCTCGAGCGTCCGGATCAGGTTCCTGCGCTCTCCGGCAATGACGACGCGCGTTTCACTCCGTTGTTCGGCAGCAGGGTGGACCGCGACCGCGAGCGCGTAGTCGCCGCCGTTCGTTCCGTCCGCGACGACGGCGTCGTGACGATCAACGGCGGGTGGGCCAACGGACTCACGCGCGGCAGCGAGCTTCGCTTGCCCGATTCTTCGCTTCGCCTCCAGGTGACGACGTTGCGCGGCATGACCGAGTGCGACGCGACGGTGAAGACTGGTGCGGTGAGCTCGATCCATTCCGGATCGCTCGTGGAGCTCACCGCGTGGGCCGCGCCGGAAAGCCAGCCACTCCGGGTTTACGTGCCGATCGGCGACGAAAAAGCAGTGCGCGCCGCTCGCAAGCTGCGGCAACGGGCCCGAGCGAAATCCATCGAATGGATCGACGATCCGATCGCCGGCCACGCAACCCGCGTATTGCGCTGGAATGGACAAACGTTCGATGATTCCGGAGCGTCGGCCAAGTCGATCTTCGTGCAGCTGCCCGTGCCTGTGGACATCGATGGCGCGCTTCGCCAGACAGCAGGCGTAAATCGCGTCGCGCGTGCGGAAGACGCCGACTACATCCTGGCCGGACGCCTGACGGAAGCCGGCGCTCAGTATGCGTGGATTCGGCCGGGCACCGATCAACGCGACATGGCCCGTGCCGCGCTCCCGCTTCGCACCGACTGGCGCTCTGGCGCCCCTGCATTGGATGACGATCTTCGCCGCTTGCGACGGATTCAGATGTGGCAAACGCTTCCCTCCCCTCCCGAATCGCGTTTCAACTACCGCCTCGGCATCGTCCACGCTTCGGACAACCGGCCGGTGACGAACGGCAGGTTGGTTTCCGATCAGAAGTACGGTCTCGTCCTGCGCGCGGCGGACGGTCCACGCGACCTGTCGAAACCGCGGTACGTGTATGCGTTCACCGTCGACTCGTACGGAAAGAGTGTGTTGCTCTTCCCGCGTGGTCCTCTCGGGTCGGTCGAAAACCGCTTTCCGACCTTCGACACCACGCCGCCCGAGATCCGGCTCGGCGCAGGTCCGGCTTTCACCGCTCGCCCGCCGTTGGGCTCCGACACTTATTACCTGCTGTCGACGGAAGAGGCGCTCGTCAACCCGTGGGTTCTGGAGTGGGACGGCGTGCGCACGCCGGCAAAGGGAGAGCGGCCCGCTTCAGCGTTCGAGCAGCTGCTGACTTTGATCATGACGGATGGCGATCGTGGAGCCGTCGCGATCGATCCCCAGGCACGATGGTCGATCGAGCGCCT
>JAFAVZ010000681.1 GCA_019242175.1 Acidobacteriota bacterium | reverse complement strand
GTTGGTCGGGGAGATCGTGCAAAGCCGGAAAACCGGGCAGCTGACGATCCTTCGTCCGCCGACGCACAAGATCCTTCACTGGTCGCAGGGCGAGCTGGTGCTCATCACCAGCGCCGCGTCGGAGGATTCGCTTCCCGACTTTCTCGTGCGCCGCGGCGCGCTCACGTCCGACCGCGCCGTGCAGTTGATGACGGACGATCCGGCTGACGCCGTCGCGCGTTTTCACGAGGCCGGCCTGCTCGACCTCTCGCAACGACAGACACTTTTGCGCGAGTGGCTCGCGTCGCTCTTCATCCCGCTCTTCTCGCTCGACGAAGGAACCGCCGCGTTCAACGACGAGCAGGCCATCGCGCCGGAGAAGCGCGTCTTCCTGCAGTCGACGGGCGCGCTCGTCTTGGAGGGCGTTCGGGCCATCACCAACGGTCTCGTCCTTCGGCGATCGCTCGGCGATCTGAAACGTGACATCGCGCCGTCGCGCGACAGCCGCTTCTCCATCGACTCGCTGCCGTTCACGGAACAGGAGCGGCGCATCGCGAACGGCTTGCGCGAGCCGCAGCCGATCGAGGGATTTCTGCGCCATTACGGGCACGACTCCGTGATCGCGGCGAAGGTCGTCATCAGCATGATGACCGTCGGCTTGTACGAGGTGTTCGACCGGCTCACGCCGCGCACGCGCGAGGCGTCGTTCGACGACATGCAACGCGATCTGCAGCTGCTCGCCGCGATCGGTTCGAGCGATCAACGCTCGCTGCGCGCGGTCGCCTTGTCGCGGCAGCTCGGGCAGATCGATCACTATCAGTTTCTCGACATCCCTCGCGCCGCGACGCGCCAGCAGGTCTCCACGGCCGGCGAGCTGCTGCGCCGGCAATACGACCCGAACACGTATCCGGCCGTCGTGCGCGACGCGTTGGCGTCCATCAGCCGGCGCATCGACGAAGCGGTGACGGTGCTGAAGGACAACACGCGCCGCGCGGCGTACGACAAGCTCCTCGCCCAACGCGGAGGCCGCGGCGGCAGCGAGGCGACGATGCAGCAGAAGGTGATGCAGCGCTCGATCGCGCAGGAGAACTTCAACAAGGCGAAGGAGCTGACGGTCGCCGGCGACTACTACGGCGCGATCGTGCTGCTGCGCCAGGCGGTGGAGTTCGAGCCCGATCGCGCCGAAGCGTGGCATCTCCTCGGCGCCTGCCAGGAGCGCAATCCGAAGTGGCGGCGCGATGCGGCGGAGAGCTTCCAAAAGGCGCTGGCCATCAACCCCGAATACGTCGACGCCATCATCTCCCTCGGCGACCTCTACAAGATCGAGGGTCTGACGTCGCGCGCGCAGGCCTGCTACGAAGACGCGTTGCGCCTCAAGCCCGACAACCAGCAGGCCCAGACTCGCCTCGACGCGATCAGGAAGAAGTAGCAAGCCCGACCCGCTGCCCGTTCACGACGACGCTCTCGATGCCGATCTCGGTGAGCAGCCACGCGCCGCCGATGATCTCCCCGACGCGCGCGTTGACGATCTCGCCGTCGCGGGAGAAGACCGCGATCGGGTTCGCGTCTGGACCGAAGCGGCCGATGAACGAGTAGGGAAAGAGGGGGCGCGGCGGCTCCGATTTCTGCACCGGCGGTTCGACGATCGGCTGCGGCGGCTGCGCGACCGCGACTTGCACCGGACGCTCGAGCACCGGCTCCGGTGCGCGACGCACCGGCGGCACTTCATAGAACGCGAAGACGTTGCGCACGATCGCACCGGAGTGCGGCTGCGCTTCGGTGCGCAAGACCGGCATCACTTCGGGCGATGCCTCGGCGACGACCGGAGCGGGCGGAGGCGGCACCGGATCCGCGGCATCCGCCTCGGGCCACAGTTTCCAGAGGCTGCAGGCGACGACTACGACGAGAAGGCCGACGAGCGTTTTGCGCACGTCAGGTGGGACGGCGCATCACGCTCCAACGTTCCGGGTCCTCACCACGGAATGTCATCCTGAGCCGCGAAGACGGCGAAGGATCTCCTGATGCGGGCGATACGCGAACGTGCCGGGAGATCCTTCACGCTCTACGGGGGAACATCCCGGTTCCTCACGGAACGTTCTGATTGTCGGCCCGATCGTTCGTTGCATCGACGTCTTTCGTCGTCGATTGCCCGCTGTGCTCTTCCCGCCCTTCGCCTTGGTAGCCGAGGACTTCGCTGCCGTGGATCTCGCGGATGCGCTCCACGTCCTGCTCCGTCGCGCCCTTCGCATCAGGCGCGCCGGAATCATCGTCGCGGACGACTTTGGTTTCGCTCATAGGATCCTCCAGGTGAGCGGGCGTCCCGCCCGCGGGGCCGTCGGGCGTCTCGCCCGGCGGCGATCTGCTCTGTAGATCGGCAGTAGCCGCACGAGACGTGCCGCTACGCGCGGGCGGGACGCCCGCTCACCTACGCCTACATCAGCTCCTTCATGATCTTGTCCAGCGCGTCTTTCGGGGGGCGGGTGCGGTCGATGCCCAGGGACCAGAGGGGCTCGTCGACGACGTTCAGCATGTCGATGAAGCTCTTCTTCTGCGGCTGCAGGTAAACGAGGCCGGTCAGCATCTGGCCCGCTTCCACCGCGCGATGGAGGCGTTGCAGCGCCTGCACGGCGTCGGCCGGGTCGTAGTCCTCTTCCAGCTTCTTCAGCAGGATGCGCGACCCGTCGTGCAGCGTCACTTCGCGCAGCTCGCCGGCGTCGATCTCCACCTCGATCTGTTCGTACGACGGCACGAAGCCGATCTGGTGCAGCAGCTCGTCGTGCTCCTTCGCGTACGTGTAGCCCTTCGTCGAGCCGTCGTGGTTGTTGAACGTGACGCAGGGCGAGATCACGTCGATCACCGCGAGCCCGTTGTGCGCGATCGCGGCCTTGAGGATGTTGATCATCTGCTTCGGATCGCCGGCGAATCCGCGCGCGACGAAGCCGCAGCCGAGCTGCACGGCGAGCGCGCAGAGGTCCATCGGCGGCAGGTCGTTGATCACGCCCGTCTTCAGCTTCGAGCCTTCGTCTGCCGTCGCCGAGAACTGCCCTTTCGTCAGTCCGTAAACGCCGTTGTTCTCGATGATGTAGAGCAACGGGATGTTGCGCCGCACCATGTGCATGAATTGGCCGAGGCCGATGGAGGCGGTGTCGCCGTCTCCGGAGACGCCGATGCCGACGAGGTGATGATTTCCGAGCACCGCGCCGGTCGCGACCGCGGGCATGCGTCCGTGCACGGCGTTGAAGCCGTGCGCGCGGGACAGAAAGTACGCCGGCGTTTTCGACGAGCAGCCGATGCCGGAGAACTTCGCCACCTTCTCCGGCTTCACGCTCATCTCGTAGAACGCGCGGATGATCTGGTTGCTGATGGCGTCGTGGCCGCAGCCGGCGCAGAGCGTGGATTTGCCGCCGCCGTAGTCGAGCGCCTTCAATCCGAGCCGGTTCTCCTTCGGCGCCTCGGCCCCGCCGCCGATTTTCAGGACGCTCTCAGCCATGGCTCTCCTCCCCTTCCATCTTCAGCACCGCGTGCGTGATGAACCGCGCGTCGCACGGCAGGCCGCTGTAGTGCAGCACCTTCCGGATCTTGCGCTGGTCTTCGCCGACTTCGAGCCGCAGCAGATCGGCCATCTGTCCATCGCGGTTCTGTTCGACGACGTAAATGCGATCGTGATCGGCGACGAATTGCGCCACCTCTTCGGTGAACGGCAACGCGCGCAAGCGCAGGTAGCTCGTCTCCACGCCGCGCTCCGATTGCAGCTGATGGCGGGATTCCTCGAGCGGGAAGTCGGTGGTTCCGTACGCGATGAAGCCGATCTTCGCGCCATCCTTCTTGCTGATCGCCGGCTTCGGGACGAACTGCTTCGCCGTCTCGTACTTCCGGCGCAGACGATCGACGGTCGCCTTGTAGTCATCGGGCTTCTCGGAGTAGCGCGCCATCGCATCGTGGCCGGAGCCGCGCGTGAAGTACGAGGCGTTCGGATGATCGGTGCCGGGGAGCGTGCGGTACGGGATGCCGTCGCCGTCGAGGTCGGCGTAGCGTCCCCACTTCGAGCCCAATTCATCGAGCTGCTGCGGCGTCAGCACCTTGCCGCGCTGGATGCCTTTCTCCGGATACGGAAACGGGTCGGACATCCAGTTGTTCATGCCGAGGTCGAGGTCGGAGAGGACGAAGATCGGCGTCTGGAACATCTCCGCCAAATCGAGCCCCTCGGCCGCGAAGTCGTAGCACTCGCGCACGCTGCCGGGGATGAGGACGATGTGGTTCGTGTCGCCGTGAGACAGCGAGGCGACCTGGTTCACGTCGCCTTGCGCGGTGCGTGTGGGCAAGCCGGTCGACGGACCGACACGTTGGATGTCCCAGATCACGCCGGGCAGTTCGGCGAAGTAGCCGAGGCCGAGGAATTCGGCCATGAGGGAGATGCCCGGGCCGGCAGTGGACGTCATCGAACGCGCGCCCGCCCAGCCGGCGCCGAGGACCATGCCGACGGCGGCCAGCTCGTCTTCGGCCTGGACGACGGCGAACGTCGCCTTGCCGTTTTCGTCGATGCGGTATTGCTTCAGGTAGTCGATGAGCGACTCGCAGAGCGATGAAGACGGCGTGATCGGATACCAGGTGACGACCGTGACGCCGCCGAACATCGCGCCGATGGCCGCGGCCGCGTTGCCGTCGATGATGATCTTGCCGGCCGTGGCGTTCATCCGTTCGATGCGCCAGCGGTTCTGCGCCGGCAGATGCTCGCGGGCGTAGGCGAGGCCTTTGTCGATGGCTTCGACGTTCGGATCGATCGCCTTCTTCTTGCCTTTGAACTGCTTCGTGATGGCGGCGACCATCTCATCCCGCTCGATCCCGATCAGCTGGGCCAGGATGCCGACGTAGATCATGTTCGTCAGCAGCTTGCGCAGGCGGGAGTCCTGGGAGAGCTCGGCCGCGAGTTTGGCGAACGGCACTTCGAAGAACGTGACGTCGTTGCGCATCGCCTTGCAGTTCAGCGGCGCGTCGTAGATGCAGACGGCGCCGGGCTGGAGGGCGTCGACGTCGTCCCGCGCGGTCTGCGCGTTCATGCAGACCATGATGTCGACTTCCTTCTTGCGGGCGATCCAGCCGTCCTTGTTCGCCCGGATCGTGAACCAGGTCGGGAGGCCGGCGATGTTGGAGGGGAACATGTTCTTCCCGCTCACCGGCACGCCCATCTGAAAAATCGAGCGCATGAGGACGTTGTTGGAGGATTGCGACCCCGAGCCATTCACCGTGGCGACATGAATGGTGAGGTCATTCACGATCGGCGCGTCGCCCGATGCGGGCTCCTCGAGGACTGCCGTCGCGGACAAGGTATCGGTCACGCTTCGCTCCTTTTGGCCGGTTTTGTTGAGAGGTGGACATTTTAGCTCGCTTCGCGCGAGTAACCGTTCCGCGTTGGTAAACTCCCCCGCCTCATGCTCCGCACCTTCTGGGTCATCTCCGTCGCCCTCGCTGTCTCCCTCTTCTATGGCTTCGCCGTGATGGTCGTGGCGACGTTCAGCTCGACGACGGACCTCATCGACAGGCTGATTCGGCAATGGGCGCGGATCATGGTCCGCGCGGCGGGCATCGAGCTCGGCGGCGACGGCATCGAGCGCATCGATCCCGAGCGCCGGTACATCCTCATTGCCAATCACTACAGCTATCTCGACATCCCCTGCATCCTCGCCGCGATCCCCCAGCCGATCCGTTTCATGGCGAAAATCAGCCTCTTCAAGATCCCGATCTTCGGCTGGGCGTTGGGCAAGGCGGGGTTCATCCCCATCGACCGGAAGAATCGCCGCACGGCGGTGAAGTCCTTCGACCTCGCCGCGGAGCGCATCCGGCGCGGCAACACGATCGTCATCTTCCCCGAGGAGGGGCGGACGCGTACGCGCGAGATGCGGCCTTTTCAGCGTGGCGCGTTTCTGCTCGCGATCAAGTCGCAGCTCCCGATCCTGCCCCTCGCCATCGACGGCACCTACAACGTGCTGCGCGTCGGCGCGACGCGCATCACGCCGGGGCCGGTGACGATCCGCGTCGGTACGGAAATCCCGACGGCCGACGCTTCTGTGCGCGACAAAGAGCGCCTGGCCGAGGCGGCGCGGGGACAGATCAACGCGATGTTGGGGATCAGCGCGGACGCCGACGCGGCGCCGTGAGCAGGAAGCCTTCGGCGAAGCTCAACGCGTCGCTGTCGACGGCGGTCGTCAGGAGCAAGGGCGCGAGGCCGCCGGCTGCGATCGAATTTGCGGTGCGTCCTTCCGGCAACGCGACGATGCGATTCAGGATCTTCGCGTCCGACGGCGCGAGCGTCAGCACTTGCTTCCCCTGCGCGAGCAGGTAGTGCTGCCCGTCCCACGTCAGCGACGTCGGCTCGTTGCCGACGCCGCCGATCAACGGCACGGTGCGTCCGAAATCGGAGAGCAGGAATGCCACGAGCGTCGTGCCCACCGACTGCTGCTTCAGGTTGAACGCGATCATGTAGCCATCCGGACCCGCGACGACCGAGGCGCCGGTGGTGTCGTCGCCGCGATCGGCGGCGTGGCCGGTGATCTGGATGCGGCTCGCGATCGGGAACAGCGAGCGATCGTAATGCTGCGCCCACAGCTCGCTCACGAGCTCCGGCGGCGCGAGGATCACGTTCGAGAGCGAGGTCGGTGAGACGACGCGGCGTTGCCAGACGAGCAGGATCTCGTCATTGCGCGACGCGAGCAGCGGATGGACGAACGCCTCGGGCGACGGAGGCGTCTCGGTGAGCGCGACCGGGAACGGATCGATCATGCGGCCGACGCGATTGACGCGCACGGCGACGATCTGCCCGTTCTTGTTCGTCCACGCGACGAGGTACTCCTGCCCGTCCCAAACCACCGCCGGCGCCGAATTCGCCGTCGCATCGAACGAGATCGAGATTGCGACCGGCTCGAGCGTTCCCGAGCGCGTGTTCTCGATCAACGCGCCGCGAATGATGCCGTCCGAAAGGTTCGCCGTATCGGTCCAAACCACGAACGCCTCGGTTCCGGAGGTCGCGATCATCGGATCGATCTGCGCGTTCTCATCCGGCCGCAACGGATCGATCTCGATGCCTTGCGGATCGGTGCGCGTGCCGTCGAACGCGATGCGCCCGACCATGACGCGGCCACTGTTCCGGCGCTGGCGCCACGTCGCGACCCAGTCATCGCCGGTCCAAACCGCCGACGGCTGATCCTCGGCGGGCATGGCCCGCGAGACGATCGTCCCTCTCGCGTGCTCGTCGATGGAAGGCGCGGGCGTGACGACGAGCGTGAGCACTTCGGCGACGCTCGACGGCGCGGCGGTGCGGAACGTCTGCAGCGCAAGCACGGCGTTCGTTCCGATCTTCGCCGCCGCTTCGGCGCGATGCATCTGCGGCAGCACCGCGAGCTGGCGCGGCCCGCCGTCCAGCACCTCGCCGTTGCTCGTGATGGCCATGCCCATCACCGCCCACACCGATTCGCGTTGCACCGAGTAGAGCACCGCGTAGTTCGTGCCGTTCCAGTAGACGACCGGCTCGCGGTCGGCCACGTCGATCGTGACCTGCTTGCGCGAACCGAGGGGAAGGCCGCCCGGCGTGAGGGCTCGGAAGGAGAGCTTCATGCCCGAGTCGACGGACGTTGCGGCGTCCGTCCAGACCACGAGATAGCCGTTCGCGCCGGCGACGGCGACGACCGGCCCGATGATGTTCCCGCCGTTCGGCTGCACCTGCGCCGGCGCCGCCGGCTGCAGCTCGCCGGAGCGAATGCGCGCCGGGCTGACGTCGAGCGCATGGACCTGGTTGTCCGAGGCGTCGACCCAGAAGGCGGTGACGTTGGGGGTGGTGGAGGCGAGGGCGATCGACGCAACCGCTTGCGCGGATGTGGCGACGACTTGCGTGCGTACGACGTTGCCCCGTCGATCGAGCAGCGCCACGCGAGCCTCCGTCGCGCTGCGCAGCAAGAGGAGATAGTCGGTGCCGCTCCACGCGAGCTTCACGTCGAATGCGGAGTCGTTCGTGGAGGAGATGTTCTCGACGCGCGCGCCTTCCGCGACGTACGCAACGGTGAGACGGCCGTCGATGACCCACGCGACGAGAAAATCGCGGCCGTCCGTGGCGACGGTGGGGACCGTCGGGCGCGGCGTGGGGCCGATGACGAAGGAGTCGCCGAGCGCTACGCCGTCTGCACTGACGAGCACGGCCCGCATCCGCTTGGTGTTGCTCTCGCACCAAACGACCAGGCCGTCATTCGCCCGTCCCGCGATCGCCGGCGCGAGCGCATCTTCGGACGAGGCGCCGCTCTTGCGATCGGTGAGCGGAACGGCGCTCGCCGACATGGCGAGCGCGAGCAGAAGGACGGCGCGGAGGTACTTCATGCGGTGTCTGATACGGACCAACGGCCTCGCGCGTCCGCGCGTATCACCGTTTGTGAAAGCGACAATCGCCCTTCTCCTGGTTTCTCTTCCCCTTTTTGGACAAACTTTCACCGTCGGCCCCGAAGCGTGGGGCGCAGACCCGACGCTCACCTTCGCCGAGGCGCGCAAGGTTTCGGCCGCGTCCGCTGTCAGCGGAATCCTCGTCGCCTGGCAACCTCTGCAACGCCAGGCGATCTACGTTCAGCTCGCTTTCGAGTCCGGCAACACGAACGGCGGCAGCGGCATCCCGGTCGTCGCCACTCCTGAAGAACGCTATCTCGGGAACGTTGCGTCGAACGGCCGCGAATGGATCGTGACCTGGGCATCGGAAGGAAAGATCTGGACGGCGTGGATCGCCGACGGCCGATTGCAGGCGACGCATGCCGTTGGGATGACGAACGACATCGCGCACGCATCGCCGCGCGTCGCATCGAACGGCTCCGGCTATTACCTGACCTGGATCGATGCCGGCAAATTGCTCGGCATCCGCCTCGACGACTTCGGCAACAACTCGATCACGCCCACGCCGCGAACGCTGCTCGCAAACGCCGAGACGCTGGCGACCGCATCGAATCGCCTCGACTATCTCGTGACCGCTTCGAGTGGCGGCGCGTTGTACGCGATCGCGGTCAGCGGCATCGGCGAAGTCGGCACCCCGATGAAGCTCGCCGACTCGGTCCTCGGGGACCCGGTGCTGTCTTGGGACAACATCAGCTACGTCGCTTTCTGGCGTGATGCAAACGGCGTTTGGGCCCGCGCGGTGCAGCCGGACGGCTCGCCGCGCGGCGAGCGCAAGCCGGTGACGAGCGAGCCGATGACGCCTCTCGGCGCCACGCGCGACATGCTGCTCCTTCGCGAGGGCGATGCGCTCTACACCGCGAATCTCACGTTCGGCGGCGTGCGCGTCGGCGATTTGGAATACGAACGCGACGTGCCGAGCGGCGTCGCGACCATCGTTCCCAATACGCAGAACAAATACCTCGTGCTCGCGCTCCCGACGCTCGTCGGCGCGAGCGGCTTCGGCGACATCAAGCTCGCCGGCGCGACGACCGCACAGCACTCGGTCGACATCGTGCCCGCCGGCAACGGCACGTACCTCATGAGCTGGATCGAGGAGAACGGCGAGCTGCGCATCAGCCGGATCATCAACGGCATTTACGCGAACGGCCGCGGCTACACGATCGCGCCGAACGTGACGCGTTACGCCATCGCGTCGAACGGCGTCGACACGAGCATCGCGGTCGAGGACGACATCCAGGATCTCGTGTGGAGCGGCACACAGTTCGTGAAGATCACCGGCGCGACAACCGCCCGCGCAGCGACGACACGCAGCGGCTACGTCGTCGTCCGCGATGGCGTCGCGACCGCATACGCGCCGGACGGCACGCAACGCAGCTCGACGCCGATCGCCCATGCCGGCGAGCTCCTCGACGTCGCCTCCGACGGCGACGCCCGCGTGCTCGTCCTCTTCCGCCATGCGACGCTCGTGCTCGACGCCAATGCGGCGATCTTGCGTCCGCTGGAGGCGCTCGAGCTCGATGCGAGGCGCGTCGGCTGGACCGGCCAGTCGTTCCTCGCGACGCACGGCAACGTAGCCGCGCACTTCACACGCGACGGCCAACTGCTCGACACCGTGACGCTCTTCCCGACGAACATCCCGCCGAGCGAGACCGCGGTGACCGCCGGCGCGCTCGGCTATCTGCGCTCGATGTCCGAGTACCACTTCGGCGACGTGGAGCACGTGATGTTCCGAACGCTACGCGAAGAAACGTTCCGACGACGAGCAGCGCGTTGAGGCGCCGTGTCATCCTGAGCGCAGACGGCGAAGGGATCTCCCGATGCAGGCGACGAGCGCAGGTTAACGGAGACTTGTCATCCTGAGCCGCGTAGACGGCGAAGGATCTCCTGATGCGGGCGGAAAGCGCACGTGCCGGGAGATCCTTCACAGTCTTCGCTGTTCAGGATGACACTGGGGAGGGCCGCACGCAGTGTCATCCTGAGCCGCGTAGACGGCGAAGGATCCGTACCGATCTCGCCCGGCGCCTGAAGGTACGGATCCTTCGCCCTCTGCGGGGCTCAGGATGACACGGCGTGGAGCGCCGCCCTCACCGCCGCCCAATCCTCCTCGAGCAACGTGCGCACGTCGATCACGAAACGGTCGTTCTGCGTGCGGCCGAGGATGGGCGGGTCGCTTTGCGGGGCGGCGGGGAGCTCGATCCCGATCGAGGGGATCGATTCGGTCGGCGTCGTGCCGCCGCCGAGCACGGAGCGCGTTTCGACGATCCCATGCGACGTGCCGCGCGTCAGCTCCTCGGCGCGTGCGCGCAGAGCGTCGAGCGGCGTCGCGAGCATGCGGTAGATGGGGATCTCGGACTCGTGGCGATTCGTCGCGAACGCGCGCAGCGTCTCGGCGATCACGGCGTAGCTTTCCTTCCCCGCCCGCAGCGCGCGCATCAGCGGGTGCTTCTTCACCTTGTTGATGATGTCGGCGCGGCCGAGAATCAGGCCGCCTTGCGTGGCGCCGAGGAGCTTGTCGGTCGAACAGGTGACGACGTCGACGCCGGACGCGAGCAGCTCGCGGATCGTCGGCGCGGAGGCGAAGCCGTACGGCGCGAGATCGACGACGCGGCCGCTGCCTTCGTCGTACAGCATCGGCACGTTGGCGTTGCGCGCGACGTCGATCAACTCCTCGACGGTCGGCGTCTCGGTGAACCCGACGATGTCGAAATTCGAGCGATGCACGCGCAGGATCGCCGCCGTCTCCGCGCCGATCGCGTTCGCGTAGTCGCGAGCGCGCGTCCGATTCGTCGTCCCCACCTCGCGCAGACGCGCGCCGCCTTGCTGGATCACGTCCGGGACGCGGAACGAGCCGCCGATCTCCACCAGCTCGCCGCGGGAGACGATCACCTCGCGGCCCGCGGCAACGGCAGCGAGCAACAGCAACGTCCCCGCCGCATTGTTGTTCGCCAGCACGGCCCCCTCGGCGCCGAAGACCGTGCGGCAAAGCGACGAGAGATGCTCGTCGCGCGCACCGCGTTCGCCTTCGTCGAGATCGAGCTCCAGATTCGAGTAGCCGGTCGCGATCGACGCCGCGCGCGCCCAGATTGCCGGATCGATCGGCGAACGGCCGAGGTTGGTGTGGATGAGGACGCCGGTGCCGTTGATGACGCGGCGAAGCGTGGAGCCGACGGCGTTCGCTAACGAGACGCGAAGGGCGTCGAGCGCCGAGGTTTCGTCGTACGGTGTACGCGCCTTGCGGAGCGAGGCGAGATGCGCGACCGCGGCCTCCTTCACCCGCTCCCGCCCGAACGCCTCGACGAGCGGCGCGAAGGCGGCGGAAGAGAGGATGCGCTCGATGGATGGGAGGTTGCGCAGCGCGGAATGAGGCGGCGCAGGGGCCGTTTTAGGCATATCGACTCTCGAACGATTATTGTAGACGCCGACCGTGAAGAAGCAGGATGACGAGCTCGACATGCTCGAGGAAGATGTCCGCAAGCTGAAGAACAAGTACGACCAGTTCTTCGCCGGCATCCAGAAGGTGCCTCCCTCGCAGGAGCGCCGCAACGTCGAGATCCTCATCTACGAGATCGGCAAGCAGCGCATGCGGGACAACGCCCGCCGCTTCCGCTACAACACGGTCCTCTCCCGCTACAACCAGTACCGCGAAATGTGGGGGCGGAAGATGCGGGAGCGGGAGGAAGGGCCGCTCGACTTCCGGCGCCGGCAGGCGGCGATGAACGAGCCGCTCGAGGCGCCGGCGACGAACGCGGCACAACCGGCGCAAGCCGGCCCCGTAACGTCGCGGACGGCCGATCCGTATGTAAGGGTGGCGCCGGGAACGAACGGCGAGGAGATCCGCCGGCTGTACCAGGAGATCGAACAGAAGCACCTCGAGCTCGGCAAGATGCCTTCGATCACCATCGACCAGTTGAACGCGATGGTGCAGAAGCAGAGCGAGCTCGTCCGCTCCAAGTATCAAGTGAATGCCGTCGCCTTCCGCGTCGACGTCGTCGACGGGAAGGTCAAGCTGAAAGCCAAACCACTTCAGGACTGAGATCGAATGAAACGAATCCTCGCCCTCACCGCCGCAGCCTCCATCGTCGCCGGCTGTGCCGGCATGCATCGCTCCGACAAGAATCCGTACGACAACCCGTTCTACGCGAAGTACTTCACGACGAACAGCGCGTCCGACCAGCAGGTGCGGAGCCTGATGGCCGCACTCCAGCAGAACCCCGACTCCGCCCAGCTCCACAACGACCTGGGCCAGGTCCTCGTCGCGCGCGGCTTCCCGAAGGACGCGGCTCGGGAGTTCGAACGGGCCATCGACGTCGACAAGCACTACTACCCGGCCTGGTACAACCTCGGCCTCGTGCGCGCCTCGATCGATGACGACCGCGGTGCCTACCGCGCATTCCGGGCGACGATCCACTACAAGCCGGGCCACGCGCCCGCGCTCTTCCAGATGGGATTGATGGAGGAGCGCCGCGGCAACGACGGCGAGGCCATCGACTACTACGCGAAGGCGTTCTCCCACAACCGCGCGCTGCTCGACATCCACGTGAACCCGCGCGTGGTCGACTCGAAGCTGGTCCATCTCGCGCTGCTCAAGCTTTACCCGCGCGAGCACGACCGCCTGAGCATGCAGTTCCATCCGTCCTCGAACTACATGGCCCGCCCCGATGCGAGCTCGCAGGAAGGTCCGGCCGCGCCGTCGACGCAGCCCGCGGCGCAGGACATCGTGACGCCTTCCGCGCCGACGACCGATCCGTCGCAGCAGCGCTCGACGCCGAACGCGCCCGCCCCCGTCCCCGCCACCCCGCCCGTCCCGGCCATCCCCGCCCCGACGAATTCGGCGAGCGTGGCCCCGAA
>JAFAVZ010000678.1 GCA_019242175.1 Acidobacteriota bacterium | reverse complement strand
TGATGAACGTGTTCTTCATGATCTTGAAGAGCCACGCCTTGAAGTTGGTCCCCTCTTCGAACTTGTCGTAATACTTGTACGCCTTGAGGTACGTCTCCTGGACGAGATCCTCGGCATCCTCGGAGTTCCGAGTCATCCGGTAGGCGGTGTTGTAGAGGGAATCGACGTACGGCATCGCTGCCTTTTCGAAATCCCAACCTTGCTCGTGCTCGTTGGCGACGGCGCTCTTCATGATTTCTCCCTGCGGTCGAAGCATGAAAACTTCAACCTTCGTGCCGATGCAGTGTTAGATGCACCAGCAAATAAAATGGTTACGAGGACTCTCCGAAATCGCTGAACCGGTTGGTACTTCAGGGTTTTAGGGCGCCGGCCCGCTTGAAGACGGAAACTCGCCGACGCGTCACTTGCGTCGGACACGTCCGTCCTCGATTGCGGTGTCCTATGAAAATCTACGGTCTTCGGGAGGGAACTGCTGGCAAACCGGTGGTGAACAAACGGTGAACAGCTACGTATTCCCAACCCGAACGATAGCACGTCTCCTGCTCGGTTTCAATCCCTGTACAGGGCGAGGAGCATCTCGTACGCCCGCGTGATCTCGATGAAGCGCGCGGCCGCGGCGCTCCGCGCCTCCTCCGCCTGCCCATGAAAACGGTCGGGATGGTGCTGCGCCGCGAGCCGGCGGTACGAAGTGATGATGAGTTGTCGTGTGGGGGTTCCTTCGATCTCTAAAACACGAAGGTATTCCTGCTCGCCGCGCCGCTCCTCGCGGACGAACAGCGGCGTGCTGCCACCAGCCCGGTCCGCCTCGCGCGGGCGCGCATTCTTCGCGTGATCGATGTAATCGAAGCCGTACTGCTCGCGCAGCTTGGCGAGCGCATCGGTCTGAAAGCCTAAACAAAAGCTGAGGTCGAGCAACGCCGAGTACTGCCGCAACGGCACCGTTCGGTTGCGTGCGGCGATGAGCTGCACCGCGGTCTCGAGCAGCCACGCTCGCTGGGCTTCGTTCGCGACGCGCGCAAACGTCTCGGCCCAGTTCGCGACGTCGATGCCGGCAGTCACCGGGGCCCCGAGGCCGACCTTGCGCCGGATCTCCCGTAGCGCCTCGTCTTCCGTGGCGCCGCCGAGGAGCAGGAGCTGGAAGAGGAGCGAGGAGGCGATGCGGTCGCGTTCGGGGATCGCATGCGTCGGCCGCTCCCCCTTCTCCCGTTGCGCGATCGCCACCGCGACGAGGACGAACACCGCCACGGCGCCGCCGGCCAGGATCATGAAGAGGACGGCGATCAGCTCCACGCCGTCAATGTTATGAGAGTTGCCGTTCGACCTCGCCGATCTTCCCCGCGAGCTCATCCTCGCCGAGGGCCGGCGTCGAGCCGTCGATCTCGATCTCCTCGTCGAGGCTGACCCAGCTCCGGCACCCGAGGTAAGCCTCTTTCTGCGGAATGGTGATCGGCTCGGGGAGGCGGAACGCGCGCACGGCGATCACATGGAGCGCCTGGTCGGCGCGGAAGCGGTACCGCGTCTCGAGGCTCTCGCGATTCATGACCGTCAGCGGCTCGAGCCGCTCCAAACCCTCGCGCACCCGCCACGTCCTCGCCACCTCGGCCCAATGGGTGATCGTCACCGTCTCAGGCACGGAGCCGTCGGCGTTGTGGAAGAACGTCGGGTAGAGATAGAAGCGATCGGCCTCGACGCCGAACTTCGGGTCGGCGATGCCGCCCTTGCGGATGAGGATGATCTGTTCGCCGCGACCGAGCGCTTCGATGATGGTGGACCATTCTTTGAGGGCGGTGTGGTCAGGAAGCTTCATAGCGCACCGAGTTGACCGGCCCTTCCCAGATCGTGACGCCGACGACGACCGCATTCTCGTCCGCGACCGTGGCTTGAAGCTCGCGGCTGAACCAGGCGGCGATGTTCTCCGCGGTCGGATTGATGGTGTCGAACGGCGGGACGTCGTTGATGCAGCCGTAATCGAGCTTCTTCGCCAGCGCCTCGAGCTTGCGCTTCGCGCTGACGAAGTCGACGGCGATGTCATCCGAGTCGAGACCGCCGCCGGAGCCGGCGAGATCCGCCTCGACCTTGTACGAGTGGCCGTGCAGCGGCTCGGAGATGCCACGGTACTCGCGCAGAAAATGCGCGGACTCGAAACGCGCCTCGACGCGAACGGTGAAGCGTCCGGTCATTCCGCATCGCCTCCGAAAATGTGCTCGATCATCGCCTCGCTCATCCCCAGCTCCCGGCACTCCTCGGCCGTCGATTCCCGGCGCAGCAACTCCTGGGCGCGCTGATCGTCCCAGCAGGACGCGGGGTTGCTGTCCGCCGCGAGCGCAATCAGCGTCTCGATCGTCTTCCGGCGGTCCTCGGAACCGGTCACGGACGCGAAGTGTACAATGCGCGCCGCGTTCGCCATGCCGCTGCCGAAAAGCGTAGTTTGCTCGTCCTGCAAGAAGACCTATCCGGAGGGGTGGAAGCGTTGCCCCTACTGCGGCCACGACGAGATCCGCATGCGCCACGACGCGCAGCAGCGGAAGTACATGCAACGCAAGATCGCGGAGTTCGAGCAGCGCACCGGCGCGACGAAGACCCGCGAGGAGCGGGAAAGTCGGCGCGGCGGCCGCGACCAGAAGCGGCGCGGCGGCGGCGAACAGCCGCAGTCGCAGCAGCAGCAGCGCCAACAGGGGCGTCGCGGCGGGCAGCAGCAACAGCCGCGCGGCGAGCGCCCGGAACGCCAGCAACAGAATCAGCAGCAGCCGCAGAACCAGCCGCAGGGCGAACGCGCAGCCGGAGGTCGCAACCGGCGCCGGCGCCGTCGTGGCGGCGAACGCGGCGAGCGTCCGCAGGGCGCGGAGCAGCAGACGCAGCAGCAGGAGCAACAGCCGCGGCCGGAGCGTCCCCCGCGCCCGCCGCGTGGCGAGCGCCCGCCCCGTGAAGATCGCCCTCCTCGCGAGGATCGCCCGCCCCGTGAGGACCGCCCGCCCCGTGAGGACCGCCCGCCCCGCGAGGATCGCCCGCCCCGCGAGGATCGTCCTCCGCGTGAAGACCGTCCGCCGCGCGGAGAGCGTGGCGAGCGTCCCCCGCGGGGAGAACGGCGCGAACGCCCCGAGCAGCCGCCCCGTTCCACCGAACGTCCGCAGCCGCAAGGCGACGGCGAGCCGCGTCCGCCGCGCGAAGACGGCGAGAAACGCCGTCGCCGCTTCCGCCGCCGTCGCGGGCGGGGTGGCGATGGTGGCTCGGGTGGGGGCGGAACGCCGCCGGCGGGCGGCGGCGAGTAGGCGCTAGGTCGTCGGCTCGGGCACGGCCGGAACGTCCGGCTGCTGCGGCTTCGGCCGGTTCAGGCGCAGGAAGCGCGCCGCGCACTCGTTGAACCCTTCACAGCGGATGCAGTAACCGTCGATGCTTTCCGGCTTGTAGTCGGCCGGCGGGCAGACGTTCACGCCGCGCACCGTGTCGCGATCCGACTGCGCGAGCAGGCGATCGACGTCTGGCGTCGATCCGTTCGCAATCGCCTTCTTGATCCCGGCGTAACGCGTCGCGTTGCGCATCGCCGACGCATCCCAGCCGTGGCTTCGGTCTGGCGATGCCTTCGCTGGCGGCGGCTCGGGCGCGCGGTACAGCAGCCAGTAGCCGTACGCGGCTGCGACGCCCGCCAGCGGCGCGAGGTTCACGGTCGCGCCCGCGAACACGCCGAGGGACAACAACGCCACGGCGATCCAGGCAATCCATCGCACATGTACCGGCACGGTGTTGAGGAGATAGAACACCTGATCGGGGAACGCCGTGGCGTAGACGAAGAGTAGCGTGAAGTTGATGAAGTACGAGCCGAGGAGCGGAACGCCGAGCCAGGCGCCGACGCCGGCGGTGGTGAGCGTCGAGATCGCGAACAGCATCGCGAAGTGCCGCGTCCCCCACTCCTCCTCCAGCGTCGACCCGAGCAGGAAGAGGAGGAACAGATTGAAGAACAGCATCAGCGGCTTGGCCAGATGCAGCCAGCCCTGGCCCGCCTGCGAGAACTGATAGGTGAAGATGCGCCACGCCTCGCCGTGCAGCACGTGGGCGCGATCGAAGGAGAAGAGGGAAGCGTACTTCGCAGCGTCCTGATACTCGAGAAAGAAGAAGGCGATATTCAGGAACAGGAGGATGTAAATCGACCGGAGATTCTCGCCTTTCGACCGGATCATGGCTCGCTACCGTGTCGGCGAGAACGCCTCGCCGGAGTCAAATAGTTCAGCGGACGACTACGTGGTCCATCCCCTCGAACCGGAGCACTTCTCCGACCGAGAGCTTGTGTTTCTTCGCCTCTCCCGCCGCCAGCTCGAGCACGTACTTCGACGGCGCATTCGGCGGATAGCTCGGGCACGGATCGGCCTTGCACGGCGGCACGTCCGGGATGATCGCCGCCACCCGTTTGTCGTCCGCAATCCAGATCATGTCGAGGGGGATGAGCGTGTTCTTCATCCAGAACGGATATTCGCCGGTCTCGTTGAAGAAGAAGATCATCCCCGTCCCGGCCGGCAGGCGGTCGCGGAACATGAGGCCCTGCGCACGCGTCTCGTCTTCCGTCGCCAGCTCTACGTGCACCGGAAAGCCATCGGGCAGAATGATGCGCGGGCCGTTCGCCGAGGTCGTCGTCGCGGCGGCTTGCGTCGCGGCCGGCTCGACCGGCTGCGGCTTCGAGCAGCTCATCAGCAACAGAAGCGCGAGGCCGATCCCCCACCGCTCACTTCTCACTCTCCACCTCCGCGTCCCTCGAGATCAGCTCGTACTTTTTCGCGTAGTAGCGGAACGAGCGGAAAGACATCCGCAGCAGTTCCGCGGCCTGGGTCTGCACGCCGCCCGTCCGTTCCAGCGCCTTCAGCATGAAGATCTTTCCGATCGCCTCGAGATGGTCTGTCAGTGAGATGCCGTCCTGGGGCAAATCGAAAGTCACATCCGGAATCGATCCGCCCAGCAGCACCGCCTCGGGCAGCGATTTCGTGGTCAGGATGTCCGACAGCTCGAGCGCGATCATCCGCTCTACGACGTTCTCCAGCTCGCGGACGTTGCCCGGCCAGTGGTACTTCTCGATCGCGCGCATCGCGTCGGACGAGATGCGTTTCTGGGGCACGCCCAACGCCGAGCAGAACTTGGCGATGAAGTGCTCGACGAGGAGCGGGATGTCTTCCCGCCGTTGCCGCAGCGGCGGCAGGGCGATGGGGATGACGTTGATGCGGTAGAACAGATCCTCGCGAAACGTCCCCTCCCGAATCGACTCGGAGAGGTCGCGGTTCGTGGCCGCGATCACGCGCACGTCGACGTTCGTCTCCGTATTCGACCCGACGCGGCGCACCACGCGGTCCTGCAGGACGCGCAGCAGCTTGATCTGCATCGCCGTCGACGTCTCACCGATCTCGTCGAGGAAGATCGTGCCCCGGTCGGCTTCGTGGAAGAGCCCGCGCTTCTCCCGGATCGCGCCGGTGAACGCACCGCGCTCGTGGCCGAACAGCTCCGACTCGAGCAGCGTCTCCGGCAGAGCGCCGCAGTTGATGGAGACGAACTTGCCGCGCCGCCCGGAGTTGTAGTGGATGGCGCGGGCGATCAACTCTTTGCCCGTGCCCGACTCGCCGCTGATCAACACTGTCGAGCTCGTCTTGGCGATGCGTTGGACGATCGAGAAGATCTCCTGCATCTTCGGGCTGCGGCCGATGATGTTCGAGAACGTGAACCGTTCCTCGAGCGCGGAACGGAGGTGGAGGTTCTCGTCTTCGAGCTCTTTCCGTTCGACGGCCTTGGCGACGATGACCTTCAGCTCTTCGATGTCGAACGGCTTGGCGATGTAGTCGGTCGCGCCCGCCTTCAGCGCATCGACGGCGGACTTCGTCGACGTATGGGCGGTGATCATGACCACCGCGACGGACGGGTTCTGCATCTTGACGTCGCGCAGGAAGTCGATGCCCGAGCCGTCCGGCAACATGAGGTCGCAGAGGATGACGTCCGGCTCGTTGCGCTGCACCGCCGCGCGAGCGTCAGCCAGCGTGGGCGCGGCCTCGATCTGCCACCCTTCGTTCTCGAAAACGATGGTGAGGAAGTCGCGGAGCGACGCCTCGTCATCGACGATCAGCAGGTCCATCGCCGAAATCATACTGTGCCCGGCCACGGGCCGGTCCGCTGGCCACGGTCCGGTCCGCTGGTTGGCCAAGCCTCAGTGCGCCTCGGCGCCCGATGTTCCTGTCGCGCCCACGAGCGCCAGCAACTCCTTCACCCTTTTCTCATCCAGATACTCCCCGCTCATCTCCGCGATGAGTCGCTCGATGCCGGCCTTGTGACGCCGCCTCAGCTCGCCAGGCACTGCGACGCCGCGCGCGAGCAGCTTCAGCACCGCCGCATCACGCGCCACACGCGGACGGAGCAGCGCGGGTGGGACGGGCGGGAGGGAAGGAAGGCGCAGCGTGCGTCGCCGCACGCGGTTCTTCGCCGCAATGGTCGCCATCACGCCGGTCTGGTCCTTCTCCGGGAGAAAGTAGATCGCGCGAACGTACGGGCGCGTCTGCCCGATGCGGTGCGCGCGGCCATTTCGTTGATCGAGCCGTACCGGATTCCACGGCAGGTCGTAGTGGATGACGACGCCGGCGCGTTGCAGGTTGAGCCCTTCGCCGGCGAGATCGGTGGCGATGAGGAGATCGATCGCGCCCCGGCAGAACGCGTCGATCGCGCCGCGTCCGTCGCGCGCGGTGGCGATGCCGCTCCGTTTCAGCGACGCATGCAGAAACCGCGCGGTCGCGGCGCTGCCCGTGAAGATGAGCGTCGGCTCGTCGGTCAGCACGTCTTCGAGCAGCTGACGTTTCGTCGGAGGCGCATTCGTAGCCGCCGATGCCAACGCATCGAGCCGGCGCAACTCCTCGGCAACGGCGTCGCCTTCGAACTCGCGCGGCGCGAACATGTCCCAGAAGAGCAGCTTCTGCACCGCGTCCGCGTCCTCTTCGTTCGCAAATGCGCGGCGGTAGTCACTCTTCGTCAAAGCGCGTCCTCCTTCCAGCACGCGTTCGTAGAATCGTCGTTGCCGGCGTACGGACTCGAGCAACGCGGCTTCGCTCGACTCGAGCCGTCGGCGCAGGAACTGTTGCAGCAACGGCGCGCCGGTGACGAGCGGAAACTGCAGCGCGTCGATCGGCAGCGGCGCGACGGGATGCACGATCACACGCCGCTCCAACTCCCCGAACCGCAACTCCGCCGGCAGCACCTCGGCCTCCCGGCGGATGACCAGCGCCCGCACGATGCGCGCGATCGACTCGCGGTCGCGATTCTCGAACGCGACGTCGATCGACGGTACGCCGGCGTCCATCAGCGCGTCGTCGGCGACGAGCAGCGCAAAGAGAGCGTGCAAGTCATTCAGCGAGTTGTTCACCGGCGTCGCGGTGACGAGCAGCAGGTCGGCGGCGATCGAGCGCCGCGCAAGCGCGTCGTAGCGGCGCGTCGTCGGATTGCGGAACGCATGCGCCTCGTCGACGATCACGAGCCGCTTCTTCGACGGATCGGGCACGAACGCGTCGGACGCGATCCCGTCATGCGTCAGGATCCGAGCCTCGACACCGAACCGCGCGAGCGTCTCCTTCCATTGCGCGACGAGCGACGCCGGAACGACGAGCTCCGTCGGCCCCTGCCACGCCTTCGCCACCGCCGCGGCGACGAACGATTTGCCGAGGCCGACGTCGTCCGCGAGGATCGCTCCGCCACGGGTGCGAAGCAGCTCGCGTACGCGCATCGCCGCGACGATCTGGTGCTCAGCGAGCATGGCCCAACCGCCCCGCGACGAAACGCTGAAGAACGCTCAACTCCGCGAACGACACGCCGTACGCTTCCGCGGCGAGCAGATCGAGCGGCTCGCCTACATCTTTCCGCCGCGCGGCGCGCACGAGTTGCTGATGCAACAGCGCCGATGCGACGATCGGAAACGGCATGCGCGCGACGGTTCGTCCGAAGTAGCGGAAGTGCCCATCCTTCGCCCGCTCCGCGACGCTCAGCAACAACGCGTCGGCGATCGTCGAGTTGAGCAACGCGCCGAGGAAGTGGGCTTCATCGAGGGAGGAGGCGTCGAGGAAGTAGAGCGTCTGGTTCGGGATCAGCGGGAAGTTGCGGCCACCGACCGAGACCGACTCCGGCATCACCGCCGCGACCATCCCGCGCGAAACGTCTTTCCACGCGATCTTCACGCCGCGATGCTCCGGCCGCAGATACGAAAGTCGGAATGCGGTCGGCTTCACGCCGCGTGCGTCGGCCAGTTTCTTCAGCCACGCCGGCGCTGTGCGCCAGCCGCCCACCGGCGGCCAAAGCATCCACTCCGAAGCCTCGGCGGTCCACTTGCGCACGTCGCGTCCGCGCACGCATCGCGCGACAAACGAGAGCGGCACGGCGACGCCATCGCTCGTGATCAGCTGGCCATTCTTCGGCTCGCCCTCGAGAAAGAACGTGCGGTTGTCGCCGGTCTTCACGCCCATCAGCGGCTTGCGCTGCAGCACCGTCGCGAGCGGCTGATGCGCCGCGGCGAGGCGACGCAGAATCGCGCCGACTTCCGGCGGCACGAGCTGCCACGCGGCGTCGGTGAGATCGCGTTGCGAGACGACGAACGACTCGCCGCCGGTCGTGACGCTGAGCCGCCCGCCGCCGGCTCGTTTGCGCAGCGTGAGGCCGAGCGGGAACGTGTCGGCGTCGAAGTGCCGCTTCGGCCCGTCGCTCCAGTCGTCGATCGCCACGATCGTCCAACGCTCGCGCGCGATCCTGCGCATCGGCGCCGCGTATGCCGCGTTCAGCACCTTGGCCGGCAACAGCATCGACACAACCCCGCCCGGCGCCGCCAAAGCGATCGCGCGCTCGACGAATGCGACGGAGAGATCGGGTTGATGGAACGCCGCGCGATCGCCCTTCTCGGCGCGGAAGAACGCGTAACGATCCGTCAGCAGCCGACGCGCGCCATCCTCGATGCGGCCATTACGCACCCACGGCGGATTGCCGGCCACGACGTCGAAGCCGCCGCCGGCCATCACCGGCGCAAAGTGCACGTCGAACGAGAAGAAGTCGAGCGCCCCTTCCTCCGCGCGGTCGAGCGTCGCCCGCGTCTGGGCGATGCGCCGCCGCAATTCGCGGCATCGCTGCAGATCGACGTCGCACGCTCGGTCGAAAAGATCGCGATGCGGCACGGCGGCGATCTCCAGCGCGCGTTCGTCGCGTTCGATCGACTTCGCGAGGAGGTCGGTCGCGAGCCGCCGATCGTTCTCGCGCACGACGCGCGCGAGCTGCGGCCGTTCGAGCGACGGCGCGGTGCGGTAGCGCTCCAGCAGATCGCTCTGCGCGCGCAACGCGTACGCCCACTCGTGATACACGTCCGCGCGGCCGTCGCCGAGGAAGTCGGTGGGGCTGAGCAACGAGTTGCCCTGGAGGATGTTGCGATCGAGGTTCGGCAGCGGCTTCACGTCTTCGATCTTCGCGTCGCTGCCGGAGACGATCGCGAGCCAGAGGCGCAGCTCGCAGAGGCGCACCGCTTCCGGCTTCACATCGACGCCGTACAACGACCGCTCGACGATCCGTTGGCGTAGATCCTTCGGCACTTCCACGCCGGCGCGTGCGGAGAGCTCGCGCGTCAAACGCTCGATGACGCCGAGCGCGGAGAGAAGAAAGGCGCCGGAGCCGCAGGCGGGATCGAGAACCGTGACCGCCGAGAGCCGCTCCAGCATGCGCTGCGCGTCGCCCGCGCCGAGCCATTCGGAGATCGCGCGCGACGTCAGCACGTCGACGATCTCCCGCGGCGTATAGAAGCTTCCGCTCTTCGCGCGCTCTTCCTCCGCCATCAAAGACTCGAAGACCTTGCCGAGCATCTCCGGGTCGATGTGCGTTCCGGCGGAGTCGCGTTCGTCGACGGCGAAGTCGAAGCGCTCGAACACGCCTTCGAGCACGCGCTGCATCAGGTCGTTCGGCAGATGCAGGTCGGGATGCGCGCGCTCGTAGGCGGACGGCTCGAACAGACCGCCGTTGAGATATGGGATGCGCCCGAGGCGGCGTGCGTCTTCGGTGCGCTCGGCGGCCGGCGTGTTCAACGCGCCGAAGAACAACGGCAAAAGGACGGTCGCGAAGAACTCGCGCCCGTCTCCAACCGCGCGTTCCAGGCGATCGACGAGAAACCGCCGTTCCCCGTTCAGCCAACCTTTCTCCTGCACGAACGAGAGGAAGAGCAGGCGGGAGAGGATCAGCAGCGCTTCTGCGTCTTCGCCGCCGAGGACTTCGGCGACTTCGCGGACGGCGTCTCGGAAGCGCTCGAAGAAACGGCGGGTGAGCGTCTCGCGATCGAGCGCGCGGTCGAACACGCGCACCAAGGAGACATCGTTCAGCGCGAGGAGATTGAGGCGATCGACGGCGTGGGCGGAAGGGCGGGCGCAATCGACGTCGAGCCGGCGCGGCTCGCGCGACGCGCCGACATCATAAATGGCCAGCTTTTGGTCGGCACAATAAAGTGATACGAATTTCGTGCACTGATTCCAGTCACTGCAACCGCGTACGAATTTCGTGACCGCTTCCGGCGCGACGTCGCCCTCCAGGACGAAGAGCTCGAAGTCGTCGAGGCGGACGGCGCGATGAATCGTCGTGTTGCCGTTCCACTCCGCCGGGATGCCGGCGCGGCGCAACGAGTCGACGTCGATGGCGACGGGCGAGACCGGATATCCGAGCTCGCGCAGCAGTTGCAGCGCGCCGGCCGCGCCGCGGCATTCGCGCAGACGCGCGGCGGTGATCACGGCGTCCGAACGGCCGGCGCTCGGTCTACACTGCCCGGCGCATGACCGTCCCCTGGGGCTACTGGAAGCGCGTGCTGGCCGGCGCGATCTTCGGCCTGTACATGGCCCACCTGCTGTACTTCCTCAATCCGCAGGTGGACATCACGCTGCTGCGGCTGGCCACGGTCACCATCGTCTACGGCCTCATCTGCGGCTTCCTCTTCGGCACCGCGCTCTGGCTGCTGCGCATCCTGCGCGTGAGGCTCATCGGCCGGCCGAATCCGCAGGGGACGTTCCGCACCCACGGCTTCGGCTTCATTGTCCTCGCCGCGTTTCTCTCGTCGATCACCTACTGGCTGCACCTCAACGCGGTGCGCAATTACCTGCCGATCAACGCGGTGCGGATCCTCTCCAAGTCGACGATCGTCATCACGGTCACGGCGTTCCTCCTCCTCGCGCTCTGGATCGTCGAGCGCAACGCGAACAGCCGCACGTCGCGTGCAATCTTCATCGCCGGCGCGACGCTGATCGCCGTGTCGTCGTTCTTCCTTTACCAGAGGCGGGAGAGCTATCGCCCGGAGCCGGAGCGGGTCGTGATCGCGAACATCGGCACCGTCGCCGGCCAGAGGGCGGTGATGCTCGTCGCCATCCGCAACCTCCCCTACGACTGGATCGTGACGATGACCGGCGAAGGCTCGCTGCCGTTCTTCGAGACCGCGCGGCGGCGCGCCTACTTCACGCGCATCGAGCCGTTCCCCACCACCAGCCCAAAGGCGCTCTGGGCGTCGCTCGCGACCGGGAAGCTGCCGTACCGCCACGGCGTCACCGGGCGTTTCTCGTACCGCACGCCGCTCAGCGGCGGCGATCCCGACGAGCGCTTCCTGCTCTTGCCGAGCGGCGTCGGCTTCCGCGGCTGGGGCCTGATTCCGCCCGTGCAGCGCATCTCCGCGCAGCTGCCGGGCGGCGACTCGCTCCCGCTCTGGAGCATCGTCGAAAAGCTCTCGTTCCACGCCGCGACGGTGAACTGGCCCGCGGCGATGCCCGGTGCCTCGACGATCGTCGTGCCCGACACCGTGCTCCGCGCGCCGCTCGCGACCGTGCCCCCCGAGGTGCAGGGTGTGGAGCAACGCTTCAACGGCACGGGCCTCGCGAAGCCACGCATCCTCGCCGCCCTCGCCGCCGACTTCGCCGCCATCCGGGCGACGCACGTCGCCGCGAGCACGCACAACCTCGAGCTGGAGGTCGTCGCGCTCGACGGCTTCTCCGACGCGCAGCGCGCCTTGCACGTTTTCTCGAACGAGATCCCGCCCCGTTCTTCGGCCAAAGGCGAAGCCGTGCGCGCCTACGTCGAACAACTCGACAAGCACCTCGGCGCCCTCGCCGCCGCCCACCCCGATCACCTGCTCGTCGTTTGCGCGCCTTCCGGCGTCGTGCCGCCCAGCCCCACGAGCAGCGCCTGGTCGATGCTCCGCGATCTCGTGTCGTTCGAGGATCCGGGCGCCGACGACGGCTTCCTGCTCATGCTCGGGCCACACTCCGCGCACCGCGAGAACCCGCCGTCCGCCTACGTCGTGGACGTCGTCCCGACGACGCTCTTCGCCGCCGGCTTTCCGGTCGGTGCGGACATGGACGGGCGCGTGATCACCGACGCGTTCGACGAGGAGCTGCTGCGGGCGTCGACCCTTTCCGTGATCCAGACCTACGAAGCGCAACGAGTCATCGTGAAGCGCTAGCCGGCACGGCCGGCTGCGTTGGTTGGCCAGGCCTTCGCCGAGACAGTCGCTTGTGGGAGACAGAGGGGCCGACGTTCCGATGCGCATCGTCATCTCCTTCCGGGATGTCGGGCCGGCTCTCCAGCCGGCCGCAGTCGAGCACGCGGGGCCGGCTGGAGAGCCGGCCCTACGTTGGGTTTCTTTCGAGAGGGGGACCGCCGTGCAGCGCCACGGCGGTCCCGGAGGCGGGATCAGTTGGTGGGCTGTGGGCGGGAGCTGCGCGGCTTGCGCGAGAGATGGACTTTCGAGGCGAGCGTCGTCTTGCCTTCGACGGTGAGCCACGGGCTGATGCGCTCGAAGCTCTTTTCCCCGAAGCCTTTCACTTGCATCAGGTCGCTCGTCTTCTTGAAGGGGCCGTGCTCCTTCCGGTAGTCGACGATGCGCTGGGCGACCTTCTCGCCGACGCGAGGCAGATACGAGAGCTGGGTGACGTCCGCGGTGTTGATGTTGACGACGCCATTGACCGCGGGCGTGTCGGTGGCCGGGACGTCGGCGGCGAATGCCGCCGAGGTGAACAGGAAGAGGATGACCGGGATCAGAAGCAAACGGGACTTCCACATGTCTTTCGTTCTCCTTCGTAGATGTCGATTGATGGTTATTTGAAGGTTTGAAACATGGACCTTTGGCTG
>JAFAVZ010000607.1 GCA_019242175.1 Acidobacteriota bacterium | reverse complement strand
GAAATACCAACGGTCGAACTGGAGGATGGCGACGGCGGAGAGCACGAGCGCCGCGACGTTGCCAATGGCGACGAGCGCATGCAGCAGAGGCCGCTTCTGATGCAGCTCCCGCAGCGCCTCGGTCGAGACTTCCCGGGCGAGGTCGCGTTTCAGCTCCTGGGCGTGGTCCGAGTAGTAGGCCATTGGACTGCGCTTCCAACGATGGGAGCCCGATGATTATGCCTATCTGGACGATCGGCCATTCGACGCGTACCTTTGCCGAGCTCGTCGCTCTGCTCCGCGACAACGGCATCGAGCGGCTGGCAGACATCCGCCGCTATCCCGGCTCCCGACGTTATCCGCACTTCTCGCGCGAGTCGCTGGAGCGCGAGCTGCCGAAGGAAAGCATCGACTACGTCCATCTGGTCGACCTAGGCGGGCGACGCAAGGCGTTGCCGGACTCCCGCAACATGGGGCTGCACAACGAGCAGATGCGTGGCTACGCCGACTACCTGCCGACGGAGCCGGCCCGGAAAGGGATCGAATTCCTCCTCGAAGGCAAGCAGCAAACGGCGGTCATGTGCGCCGAGGCGGTACCGTGGCGGTGTCATCGAAACTTGCTTGCGGACGAGCTCGTACGGCGCGGCGTCGAAGTCCTGCACATCATCGGCAAAGGGCAAACGAAGCCGCACACGTTGAGCACACTGGCGCGCGTCGAAAATGACCGCATCGTTTACGGCGAGCCCGTGCAGCTGAGCTTATAATTCCGATTTCGGCGACTCTTCCACATGTCCATTGCGCAGCCATCGACCAGTCCGGCCGAACGAGACCTCGTGCTCGCGGTCGACGACAACGAGCAAAATCTCCAGCTGCTGCAGGAGTACCTCTGGTCGTGGGGCTATGACGTCGTCACCGCGCGCGATGGCGCCGAGGCGCTGGATCTGTATCCAAAACACGACCCTTCGATCATCGTCCTCGACGTGATGATGCCGAACGTCGACGGCTACGAGGCCTGCGCACGCATCAAGGCTCAGCCCGGCGGGCGCACGATTCCGATTTTGATGCTCACCGCGCTGACCGGGACGGACGACAAGATCCGGGCGCTCGAATGCGGCGCGGACGACTTCCTGAACAAGCCGATCAATCGCGAAGAGCTGCGGACGCGCATCCGTTCGCTGATCAAGATCCGCAACCTGCGCAAAGAGCTCGACTCGAGCGAGAACATCATCCTCACCCTCACCACGGCACTGGAGAACAAGGATCCGCGCAGCGGCGGCCACGTGCAACGCGTCGCGCGGCATGCGAAGCGGCTCGCCGAACGGCTCGGCATGCGCCGGGACGAGATCGACACGATCGAGAAGGGGGCGATGCTGCACGACGTCGGCATGATCGGCATCGCCGACCAGCTCCTGCTCAAGCCGTCGCCGACGGACGAAGACCGGCGCCAGATCGGCGAGCACACGCGGATGGGCGCGTCGATCCTCGAACCGATGAAGACGTTCGCCGCGTTCGTTCCGATCGTGCGTTGGCATCACGAGCGTGCGGACGGCAGCGGGTTTCCGGACGGCCTCACCATTGATGCGATCCCCATCGAGGCGCAGGTCGTCGGCGTCGCGAATCGCTACGATGAACTGGTCCACGAGGAAGACTTTTCGCCCGAGGCTGCGGCGTCGAAGCTGATGAACGAAGCGGAGGGCGGTGCGTTCGACTCCCAACTCGTCCGCACGTTCCTCACGACGCTAGACGATGAGCCGTCGCAAAGCGACAAAGCCGGCAACAAGCATCTCCGGCCGGGCGCGATCGCCAAGGCCCGCGTGCTGTGCGTCGATGACAACAAGCTCAATCGCGATCTGGTCAAGGCGACGCTCGGCGAGGCCGGCTTCCACGTCACGATCGCCGAGAACGGGCTGAAGGCGATGGAAGTGCTGAGCGCGGAGCCGATCGACGTCGTGCTCCTCGACCTCGTCATGCCCGAACAGGACGGCGCCGAAACGCTGCGCCTCCTCCGCTCCGACCCGCGCTACGAGTTCCTGCCGGTGATCGTCCTGACGTCGCATCGCAACAGCGCGTTGCGCCAACAGGCGATCGTAGCAGGGGCCGACGACTTCATCAGCTATCCGCTCAATCGCCTGGAGCTGATCACGCGCATCCAGTCGCTGCTGCGGCTTAAGGACTATCACGCCGATCTGGAGCAGACGCAGAATGTGATCTGCGCGTTGGCGTTGGCCCTCGAGGCGAAGGACCAGTACACGAAGGGCCACTCGCAACGCGTCGGCGACCTCGCGCGCACGTTCGCGTTGCACGTCGGGATGCCGGCCAAAGACGCCGAACGCATTCGCGTCGCCGGCCTGCTCCACGACATCGGCAAAATCGCCGTTCCGGAGTCGTTGCTGAACAAGCAGGGACCGCTGACGCGCGACGAGTTCCTGCGCGTGATCGATCATCCGGTGATCGGTGAGGAGATGGTCCGTCCGTTGATGACGCTCCATTCGGTGCTGCGTCTGATCCGCCATCATCACGAGCGGTACGACGGCCGCGGCTATCCCGACGGCCTGCGCGGCGATGCGATCCCGTACGAAGTCCGCCTCCTCTCGATCGTCGACGCCTACGACGCGCTGACGTCGCATCGTTCGTATCGTCCCGCGCCGCTGACGCACGAAGCCGCTGTCGGCACGCTCCGACGCGAGGCCGCGGGCGGCAAGTGGGATCCGCAAATGGTCGAAGAGTTCGTCAGCCTCCTCGGCGACAACGGCCCGGAGTGGGAGAGGATCGCGCAGCCAGTGCCGAGCTTGCGACTGGCCTGAAAAACGTGGGGACCGGCTTCAGCCGGTCCTGCGGCGGGCTGAAGCCCGTCGCCACATCAGCGTTTCCGATAAACTGCGCGCCTTGCTCGTTTTCCAAGATCCTCTTCGTTCCACCGACCTCCCCCGCGGCGCCGTCGCGACGATCGGCAACTTCGACGGCATGCACGTCGGGCATCAGGAGATCATCCGCGGCGTCGTCGCTCGCGCCCGCGAAACGAACAAGCCCTCGGCCGTCATCACGTTCCATCCTCATCCGCTCTCGATCGTCGCGCCGGACCGCGTCCCGAAGCAGATCCTGACGCTCGCCCAGAAGGAAGAGATCCTCCGTTCGATGGGCGTCGACGCCTTGCTCGTCGTCCCCTTCACGCACGACCTCTCGCGTTGGACGGCCGACCGTTTCGTCCGCGAGCTCCTCGTCGGTGCGCTCAACGTGACCGAAGTCCGCATCGGACGCGACTTCGCGTTCGGCGCCGGGCGCGAAGGCAACCTGCAGATGCTCGAGGCTGCCGGCGCGCAGCATGGCTTCCGCGTCGAAGGCATCAGCGAGGTGCGCGTGCGCGGCATCCGCGTCTCCAGCTCGCTCGTCCGCGACGCCATCGCGAAAGGCGCCATGCGCACGGTCTCCCTCGCCCTCGGCCGCACGTACTTCGTCGACGGCCGCGTCGCCACGGGCCGCCGGCTCGGGCGCAAGATGGGCTTCCCGACGGTCAACGTCGATCCCTTCAACGACCTCTTCCCGAGCGGCGGCGTCTTCGTCACCACCTGCCGGTTCGAGAGCTTCGACCGCTCGTTCGAGAGCGTGACGAACATCGGGGTGCGGCCCACGCTCTACGAAAACTACGCGACGACCATCGAGAGCCACATCTTCGACTTCGACTCCAACGTCTATGGAGACACGGTGCGGCTCTACTTCCATCGCCTCCTGCGCCGCGAACAGCAGTTCCGTTCCGCGCTGGAGCTGACGAACCAGATCCGCATGGACATCGAGCGGTCGCGGCGCTACTTCCTGCGCCATCCGATCCGCATGGACGAGCCCCCGAGAGAGAGCGATTCCGACCTGTGACCGACGACCTACTGACCCTCGCTCTCATCGCCGCATTCCTGGTCGTGATGGCCGCCGTCCGCTACTTCAAGACGCTCGACGCCGGCTTCTTCCGCGTCGCGCGGACGCCGCTCATCGCCGGCATCATCGTCGGCATCGGGATCGCGTTCATCCCGTTGCCGCGTTTCGTGGTCGCCGGGATCCTCATCACGATCGCGGCGCTCTACGTCCGCCTGACGGGCGACGAGCGCGAGCCGGCAGACGGCATGATCCTCGGCTCGATCGTCGGCGTCGCCGCCGTGTTGCCGATCGTCTTCCTCGACGACACCGACATCGCGGTGCGCACGTTCTCCGAGTGTCTGCTCGCCGGCATCATCGCCGGCTACGGCGTCACGTTCGCGGCGCTGCATGCGCGCGACCGCATGCGCCAGCTCGCGCTCGACGCCGTCACGGCGGCGCTCGCCATCGCCGCCGCCTGGCTCCCCCACCTCGGCCGCAACGATCATGAGACGGCATATGTCGTCTCCTGCATCGCGCCGCTCCTCGGCATCATCGTGACGTTCCAGCAATGGCCGGACATCCGCGCCGAGCTGCGTCACGAAGCCTCGCTCGGGTTCCTCGACGACGCCGACGTCCGTCCCGCCGCCCACCCGCTCCTCCGCCTCGGCCGCGCCGGCTGGGCCGATCCGCGCGCGCATCGTGAATTCGTCCGCCTGGCCAACGAGATCGCGCTCCGCAAACGGCATCAGCGCGGGCGGCCGGACGACACGGCGCGCCTGTATCAGCTGGAGATCATCAAACTGCGCATGCAGATTCAGGAAATGAGCAAGATCGACCACGATACGCGGCGCGCTGCCGAACACGGCTCGGATACAATTCCCGCCGAGGTTTCTCGCCGCGAATGACCTGCCGCTCGCTCGCGCTCTGCGCGCTCCTGACAGCCACCCTTCCCCTTGCCGCCCAGACCAAGGATCTCGGTCCGGCGTCGCAGTATTACAAGACGAACACGAAGTTCCACTTCGTACCCGGAACGCACCAGACCGGCGGGGAGATCAAGTGGACGGCGAAGGGAAAAGTCGAAGTCGAGAAGGATGAGTACGCGATCCTGGAGAACGAAGTCCACGTGGACTACCAGGACATCAAGCTCCAGGCGGACAAGGTCACGGTCAACCTGAAGACGAAGGACGTCGTCGCCGAGGGGCACGTCATCATCGATCAGGGACCTACCCGATTGACGGCCGACCACGCCGTCTACAACCTCGACTCCAAGACCGGCACGCTCTTCAAGGCGACGGGCACGATGGAGCCGACGATGTACTTCAGCGGGGACAAGATCGAGAAGCTCGACGTCGATACGTACCGGCTGACCGAGGGCATCTTCACGAGCTGCGATCTCGACAAACCGGCCTGGTCGTTCCACGTGCGCGAGGCGACCGTGACGATGAACGACTACGCGCACATGAAGGACTTGATCTTCCGCGCGCACGACATCCCCATCTTCTGGATGCCCCGCCTCGTGTGGCCGACGAAGAGCGAGCGCTCCCAGGGCGTGCTGATTCCTCGCATTCTGCGGTCGAGCGTCTTCGGCGAACGGCTCGAGCTCGGGTACTTCATCCCGTTCGGCGACTCCGCCGACGCCACGATCTACGCGGACATCAACTCCCAGGGCTACCACGGCCTCGGCACGTCGATTCGCTATCTGCCGAATGAGAACGTGAAGCTGGGCGAGCTGAGCGCGTACACGGTGCGCGACGTGACGGACAAAGACGACGTGAAGCAGCAGTGGAAGTACACGTACAAACACGCGCAGGACAACCTGCCGATGGGCTTCCGCGGCGTCGTCGACGTGCAGGACTTCTCCGACCTCGACTTCTTCCGCAAGTACGACCGCGACCCGCGCATCTTCACGCTGTCGAACATCTACTCGTCCGCTTACCTGACGAAGAATCGTCCGACCTATTCGCTGAACATCCTGGCCGACCGGCGAGACATCATCCTCGGCCGCGCGAACTTCGGCGATCCCAACTCGCCGATTCTCAAGCAGCGCTTCGAACAGCTGCCGTCGATCCAGTTCCGCATGTATCCGCAGCGGCTCTTCGACTCGCCGCTGTACTTCTCGCTCGAGTCGTCCTCTTCGCATCTGCGCACGTCGGGATTGATCAACGGACCGACCGCCGACTACTGGCGCACGGACCTCTTCCCGACGATGTCGATGCAGCTGCGGACGCCTCCCTGGTTCTCGATCAAGCCGCAGATCTCGGTGCGGGAGACGATCTACTCCTCGTCGCTGAGCGAGCAGTCGGCGGAGAACCCGGGACAGCCGCAGGTCGCCGTGGACGAGGCGCTGCGACGCTTCTATGCGCAGGGGCAGGTGGAGCTCGTCGGCCCGTCGTTCTCGAAGGTCTACAACCGCCCGTTCG
>JAFAVZ010000511.1 GCA_019242175.1 Acidobacteriota bacterium | reverse complement strand
GGCGTTGTAGTGCTCGTCGCCGAGGATGCGCGGGTCGAGAATCTTGGAGGTCGAGGCGAGCGGATCGACGGCCGGGTAGATGCCGAGCTCCGCGATCTGGCGCGAGAGAACGGTCGTGGCGTCGAGGTGAGCGAATGCCGTCGGCGGCGCGGGGTCGGTGAGGTCGTCGGCGGGAACGTAGATCGCCTGGACCGATGTGATCGAGCCCTTCTTCGTCGACGTGATGCGCTCCTGCAGCTCGCCCATCTCCGTCGCGAGGTTCGGCTGGTAACCGACGGCGGACGGCATGCGTCCGAGCAGCGCCGAAACTTCGGAGCCGGCCTGCGTGAAGCGGAAGATGTTGTCGATGAAGAGCAGCACGTCCTGCCCTTCCTGGTCGCGGAAGTATTCGGCGACGGTGAGGCCGGTGAGGCCGACGCGGAGGCGCGCACCCGGCGGCTCGGTCATCTGGCCGTAGATCAACGCAGCCTTCGACTTCGAGGGATCGCCCGGCTTGATGACGCCGCCCTCTTCGAACTCGAGGTAGAGGTCATTGCCTTCGCGGGTGCGCTCGCCGACGCCGGCGAACACGGAGAAGCCGCCGTGCTGTTTCGCGACGTTCGTGATCAGCTCGAGAATGAGAACCGTCTTGCCGACGCCCGCGCCGCCGAACAGGCCGGTCTTGCCGCCCTTCGTGTACGGCTCGAGGAGGTCGATGACCTTGATGCCGGTCTCGAACATCTCGATCGACGTCGACTGCTCGTCGAACTTCGGCGGCTCGCGGTGGATCGAGAGCGTCTGCTTCGCGTTCACCGGGCCCATGTTGTCGACGGGCTCGCCGAGAACGTTGAGGATGCGACCGAGGGTCTCGCGGCCGACCGGGACGGAGATCGGGGCGCCGGTGTCGATCGCCTTCATCCCGCGCACCATGCCGTCCGTCGGCTTCATGGCGATGCAGCGCACCTGCCCTTCGCCGATGTGGTTCGCCACCTCGACGACGACGTCGATGGGAACCCTTCCGAGCTCCGCGTTGTCCAGGATGCGGACGGCGGTGTAGATCGGCGGGAGATGCCCTTCGTCGAACTGCACGTCGACGGCGGGGCCGATGATTTGAATGACGCGTCCGATGCGTTGTTCAGCCATATTCATTCTCCGTGGGGACCGGTTGCTGGTGGCTGGTTCGTGGTAGCTGGTGGACCCGCTTCGATCTACCAGCAACCAGGAACCGGCAACGAGTAACCACTACTGCCCTGCTGCGGCAGCGCCCGAGACAATCTCGATGATTTCCTTCGTGATGGCCGCCTGACGGATGCGGTTGTAGGTCAGCGTCAGGTGGCTGATCATGTCCGATGCGTTCTTGGTCGCGGCCTCCATGGCCGTCATGCGCGCCCCCTGTTCGGCGGCCGCCGACTCGAGGAGGATGCGGTACAGCTCGAACTCCACGTACTTCGGCAGAAGCTCGGAGAGGATCTGCTCCGGCCCCGGCTCGTAGATGTAGTCGATCGTGTTTTCCTGCTGCTCTTCCGCCCAGGTCCGCTGCAGCGGCAGGAGCCGCTCCGTGCGCACGACCTGGGAGATGATCGAGCGGAACTCGTTGTAAACGACGTAGACCGCATCGAGCTCACCGTTCGTGAACGCGGTGATGAGCTCCTGCGAGATCTCCCGCGCCGTCTCCAGCGAGAGCGCCTGCTGCGCCTGCGTGGTGCGCCGCATCGGGATCGAGCGGCGTTTGAAGTAGTCGTTCGCCTTTCGCCCGATCGGGATCAGCTCGACGTTGCCCACGCCGCGGTCGCGCACGAAGTTCAGCGCGGCGCGGTTCACGTTCGTGTTGAACGCGCCGGCCAGACCGCGGTCGGACGTCACCACGATCACCACGATGTTCTTCTCTTCCTCGCGCGCCTGCAGCAGCGGATGGTTCTCCGCGCCGATGCGCGACGCGACGGAGGCGAGCACTTCGCGCAGCGCGGCCGCGTAGGGGCGGGCGGAGAAGATCCGTTCCTGGGCCCGGCGCAGCTTCGCCGCGGAGACCATCTTCATGGCCTTCGTGATCTGCTGCGTGTTCTTGACGCTGCGGATCCGGCGTCGGAGATCGATCGTGCTCGGCATGGTCTCTTTCGGTCCTGCGCTTCTCGTTCGTGATCGCGACTACGTTGGCTGAGGCTTGGCCCTTCTACGCTGCCGGCCGTGCCGGCTAGGCGGTGACGACGACGCCCGCGTTGTCACGCACGTAGCCGTTCTTGAATTCGGTGATGGCCGCGCGCAGCTCGCCGTCGAGTTTTTCGTCGAACTTCGACGCGGTCTCGAGGCGACCTACCAGGTCGGCCTTCTCGTCCGTCAGCCAGGCATGCAGCGCCGCTTCGAACGGACGCACGGCCTCGATGGTCAGGTTGTCGAGAAGACCCTTCGTGCCGGCGTACACCGACGCGACCTGAAGACCGACGCGCAGCGGCTGATACTGCCCCTGCTTGAGGACTTCGACGAGACGACGGCCGCGGTTCAGCTGTGCCTGCGTCACCTTGTCGAGGTCGGAGCCGAACTGCGCGAACGCGGCGAGCTCCCGGTACTGGGCGAGGTCGAGGCGGAGCGTGCCCGAAACGGAGCGCATCGAGCGCACCTGCGCCGAGCCGCCGACGCGCGACACCGAGATGCCGACGTTGATGGCAGGGCGGACGCCGGAGTGGAAGAGGTCCGTTTCGAGGAAGATCTGGCCGTCCGTGATCGAGATGACGTTCGTCGGGATGTACGCCGAAACGTCGCCGGCCTGCGTCTCGATGATCGGCAGCGCCGTCAGCGAGCCGCCGCCCTTGTCGTCATTCAGCTTCGACGCGCGCTCCAGAAGGCGGGAGTGGAGATAGAAAACGTCGCCCGGATACGCCTCGCGGCCGGGCGGGCGGCGGAGCAGCAGCGAGATCTCGCGATACGCCGCCGCGTGCTTGGAAAGGTCGTCGTAGATGCAGAGCGCGTGTTGGCCGTTGTACAGGAAGTACTCGCCCATCGCGCAGCCGGCGTAAGGCGCCAGGTACTGCAGCGGAGCGGGCTCGGACGCCGACGCGTTGACCACGATCGTGTAGTCCATCGCGCCGTACTCTTCGAGCGTCTTCACGACTTGCGCGACGGTCGACTTCTTCTGGCCGATCGCCACGTACACGCAGATGACGTTCTTGCCCTTCTGGTTGATGATCGTGTCGACGGCGACGGCGGTCTTGCCGGTCTGGCGGTCGCCGATGATCAGCTCGCGCTGGCCGCGGCCGATGGGAACCATCGCGTCGATGGCCTTGAGACCGGTCTGGAGCGGCTCCTTGACCGGCTTGCGCTCGACGACGCCGGGGGCGAGGCGCTCGATCGGGTACCGCTCGGTCGCATTGATCGCGCCCTTGCCGTCGATCGGCTCGCCCAGCGGGTTCACGACCCGGCCGACGAGGCTCGGGCCGACCGGGACGGACATGATGACGCCCGTGCGGCGGCACTCGTCGCCTTCCCGGATCGTCGCCGCCTCGCCGAGAAGCACGACGCCGACGTTGTCTTCTTCGAGATTGAGCGCGAGGCCCGCCACGTTATGCGGGAACTGCACGAGCTCACCGGCCATCACGCGCTCCAGGCCGTACACGCGCGCGATGCCGTCGCCGACCGACATCACGGTTCCGACCTCGGAAACGTCGATGCCCCGATCCAGCCCGCTCAGCTGCTGCCGGATGATCTCTGTGATCTCTTCTGCCTTCAAATCAACGGCCATAATGTCTCCCGAAATGATGTCCGGAAATCGGCTACGTTAACGACTCGCGGAATT
>JAFAVZ010000423.1 GCA_019242175.1 Acidobacteriota bacterium | reverse complement strand
CTGGAGAGCGAGTTCCTCGTCGGCGACGCCTCGAAAGCCCACGAGCGCCTCGGATGGAAGCCGACCGTGTCGTTCGAGCAGCTGGTGCGGGAGATGGTCGAGAGCGACATCGCGTTCTTCCGCGAGGCGCTCCCCGATCCAACGGCGGAAGTCACGCGCTGACACCTCGTGTCATTCTGAGCCGCGTCCGTACCTTCAGGCCTGGCGCGAGATCGGTACGGATCCTTCACAGTCTTCGCTGTTCAGGATGACAGCCTCGTGTCATTCTGAGCCGCGGAGACGGCGAAGAATCCCCCGGCTCGTGCGCCTCTCGCCCATGCCAGGAGATCCTTCACAGTCTTCGCTGTTCAGGATGACAGCCCGTGTCATTCTGAGCCGCGGAGACGGCGAAGAATCCCCCGGCTCGTGCGCCTCTCGCCCGTGCCAGGAGATCCTTCGCAGTCTTCGCTGTTCAGGATGACAGCCTCGTGTCATTCTGAGCCGTGTAGACGGCGAAGAATCCCCCGGCTCGTACGCCTCTCGCCCATACCAGGAGATCCTTCACAGTCTTCGCTGTTCCGGATGACAGCCCGTGTCATTCTGAGCCGCGGAGACGGCGAAGAATCCCCCGGCTCGTGCGCCTCTCGCCCGTGCCAGGAGATCCTTCACAGTCTTCGCTGTTCAGGATGACAGCCCGTGTCATTCTGAGCCGCGCAGACGGCGAAGAATCCGTACCTTCAGGCGCCGCGCAAGATCGGTACGATCCTTCACAGTCTTCGCTGTTCCGGATGACCGGCTGTGTCATTCTTGCAGGAGCGGAATGACACCGATCCTGCACATCGATGAAATGCTCGAGCCCCACCCCGACGCCGTGGCGTTGCTCGTCGCGGCGCTGGACGCCGATCCCGACGCTCTCGCCGTGGGAGGCCGCGTGATCGCGGCCGGCGGCGCCACGGAGTCTTGCGGCGGCGACTGGACCGCGAAAGACGGCGTGATCGCCTTCGTCCCATTCGAAGACGCAGAGGCAAGATCCTGCCGCTGGCTGCCGCCAACGATCGTCGCCATACGGCAAGGCGATCCGCGTTGGCTCTTCGACGATCAACCACGCTTTCGCACCGTGCCCGACGCGATTGCGGTGCGTCGCGCCGAGGCGTTGCCGCCGTCGCTGGCGGAGCTGGCGCGCTTCTACAAATCGCACGCGCTCGTACCGAAGGACTTGTGGACGCTCGCGCCGGCGTTGACCGGCCTGCCGGCGGCGCGTTTGCTGCTGGAGCTGGCGGACGCGCGCGGCGAGGAGTGGATCGCCGAGCAGTGGGCGACAGGCGGCCTCGCGCCGTTGTTCAAGAAGCAGCGTACCCGTCCGCTCCACTGGTGGGAGCGCCGCCCAGGAAAGTGATGCGCATCCTCATCCTCACGCCGCGCGTGCCGTGGCCTCCGCTCGACGGCGGCCGCATCGCCATGGCCCGCCTCGCGACCTCCCTCGGCAAGTTCGCCGAGGTCGAGTTGCTGTCGCTGAATCCGAAGAAGCATCGTGTGGATGACGCGAACGCGATTGACATCGACACGGCGCGCCTGCGCTTCGTGCCCGGCACGCCGATGCTCGTCTCGCGCTTCGTCTCGCAGCGGTTTCGCTCCGCGATCGCCGAGGCGATGAGGCGTTTTCAACCGGATGTCGTGCAGCTGGAAAGCCCATTCCTTCTCCCCTACCTCCCCGACGTTCGCAGCGCGCGCATCGTTTCGCTGCGATCGCTGAACGTCGAGTTCCGCATCTGGGAAGGGCTCGCGCGCAACGAGAAGAATCCGTTGCGGCGGCTGCTGCTGCGTCACGTCGCATCATCGCTGCGCAAGTACGAGATCGGGCATCTCAACAGCGTCGACGCGCTCGTCCCGATCTCGCGCGACGACGCAGACGACTTCCGCGCACTGGGCTGCACGAAGCCGACGCACGTCGCGCCATGCGGCGTCGAAGTGCATGCGAGCGCACCGCCCCAACCGAACACGGTCGGCTTCATCGGCTCGCTCGACTTCCTCCCGAATCAGGAAGCGGCGCAGTGGATCCTCGACGAGCTGTGGCCGCGCGTGATTGCGCAGATGCCCGACGCGCGGCTTTCGATTGCCGGCAGCAACGCGCCGGCCTGGCTCGCGCCGCGCGTCCTCGGCCGCGTCGCCGACGCGCAGGCATTCATGAGCAGCATGAGCGTGATGATCGCGCCGCTCTTCGCCGGCGGCGGCATGCGCATCAAAGTCCTCGAAGCGATGGCCCTCGGCAAGCCCGTCGTCGCGACATCGCTCGGCAAAGGCGGCGTGGACGTCGACCAACTCCTCGTCGCCGAAGATGCCGACACATTCGCGGACGCCGTCGTGCGACTCCTCCGCGATCCCGCGTTCGCCCAACGCCTCGGCGAAGCCGCGCGCGCGGAAGTCGCGGCGAAGTACGACAGCGACCGCATCGGCAACGACGTCGTGCGCTTTTACGAAGAGCTTCCGACGCTCGAAAAACATTGACACTATCGTCCTGCCATCCATCCCTCCATCTTGACTCCTGACGCGGCCTCTTGCCGGGCCGCGAACTGTCGAACAGGAGTCATCCGATGAAAGTCTTCGTGTGTCTTGTCGCTGTCTGTCTCTTCGCGTTTCCGCTCTTCGGCCAGAATCTCGAGATCCATTACATCGACGTCGGCTGGGGCGGCTCGGTCCTGATCAAAGGCCCGAACGGCACGACCGTGCTGCTCGAGGCCGGCGACACCGGCGAAGGAACGGCGCACGTGGTCCCCTACCTGAAGTCGATCGGCATCCAGCCGGCGAACGGCCTCGACTACATGATCGGCGGCCATCAGCACTGCGATCACATCGGCGGCCTCGATGAGGTGATCAGCGCCGGCTACAACATCCATCAGAAGAACTACTACAACGGCTCGACGACGACTTCGACGTGCGTCACCGGCTGGAACACCGCAGCCGCGACCACGACCGCCGGCGCGCCGATCGCGATGCCGGTCGGCACCGTGATCAACCTCGGCAACGGCGCCACGCTCACCTGCATCGCGCGCAACGGCTCGATCATCGGCGGCGGCTCGGTCGCGGTCTCCGACGAGAACGACCGCTCGATCGGGCTCCTCCTGAAGTACGGCGGCTTCGACTATCTGTGGGCCTCGGACATGGGCGGCGGCTCGGATGCGTGCACCGGGCGTTCGACGACGCAGACGAACGTCGAGACGACGATGATCCAGGCGATCTCGCCGGGCGGCGCGTATCCGCTGATCAACGCGGGCGGCATCGACGTGCTGCACGTGAACCATCACGGCTCGGAGTCGAGCACGAACCCGACGTACTTCAACGCGGCCGCTCCGAGCCTCGCGGTGATCGGCGTCGGCGCCGGCCAGGCGGCGAACTTCCACCTCCCGCGTATCGACGTCGTGGACAACGTCCTCCTCGGATCCGCCTGCGTGACCGCGCCGCATCCGCTCGTGCTGCAGAGCGAAGAAGGCAGCCCCACGGGAGTGAACACGTCGCTCTCCGGCTATTGCGTCGGCGACATCAAGATCACCACCGATGGCCTGAAGAACTACACCGTCGATGCGAACGGCGCCGTGCATCAGGGGGCAAATGAGAAGGTCGCATCCGGCCTGCCGAAGACGATCACGCTCGACGACGCGGTGGACCTCTCCGGCTGGAAGATCGTGCAGGCGAATGCGTCGTGGACGTACACGATCCCGGCCGGCACGATCATTCCGTCGAAGGGCTACGTGATCGTGGGCCGCGACGCGACGAAAGCGCAGTTCGAGAGCTTCTGGGGCGTGACCCTCGGCGCGAACGTGACGTATCTCAACAGCGCCGGCAACTTCCCGCAGATCAACGGCTCGGAGACTTATGAGCTGCGCAACGCGTCGAACGCAACCATCGACGGCCCGTCCGTGGCGATGGACGCGTCGGGCGGCAAGAGCCTGCAACGCGCGAACTGCGGCGCCGCCGGCCTCGCCGCAACCTGGACGAAGGTGGCGTCGACGTCCGGCAGCCCCGGCACCGGCGGCCTCACGACGTGCGGCAAAGGCGCGTTCGTGAACGAGTTCAGCGACGCCCTCGGCACCAGCAACTTCGTGTACGAATTCGTGGAGCTGTTCAACGACAAGTAGGGAGGAACGCGGCGCGAGCCACGAGGCCGATCGCATCGGCGACTTCCGCGCGTGCCGCAAATATAGGGCCGGTTCTCCAGCCGGCCCAGCCAGGAATGATGCGGCGGGCCCTGCCCGCCGCGACCATGCTTCATAAGGGCCGGCTGGAGAGCCGGCCCTACATTTCGCCTCTTGCCGCTTCACTAGCCTGTAAGCACCCCGTAAGCGCGGCTGCCTACATTGCAGGCCGTCATGCGCGTTCTGAAAAAAGTTCTCGCCGCGACGGCGGCTACCATCGCCGCCCTCGCCCTCCTCTTCGTCGTCGCCGTCCTGCTTCGGTGGGACCGTTCCTACGATGCGCCGTATCCGCAGATTCACGCCAGCAGCGATCCGGCCGTCATCGAGCGCGGGCGCTATCTCGCGTATGGGCCGGCGCATTGCGTCGCGTGTCATACGAATGACGCCGAGCAGGATCTCGTCAAGGCCGGCGCCACGCCGCCGCTCGCGGGCGGCTACAAGTTCGATCTGCCGGTCGGCCACTTCCGCACGCCGAATCTCACGCCGGACGTAGCGACCGGTATCGGCAACCTGAAAGACGCCGAGCTCGCCCGCGTCCTGCGTTACGGCGTCCTGCCCAACGGCCGCGCGACGCTCCCGTTCATGGAGCTCCACGACCTCTCGGATGAAGACCTGACGGCGATCGTCTCCTTCCTTCGTTCCCAGCCCGCCGTCCGCCGCGACATCCCGAAGCAGCACTTCAACTTCCTCGGCAAAGCGGTCATGGCCTTCGCCATCAAGCCCGCCGGCCCGACGTCCGCTCCGGCGAAAACCTCGCCGGCCGAGGCTCCGACGGTGGAGCGCGGCGCTTACCTGGCGAACAACGTCGCGAATTGCGCCGGCTGCCACTCGCAGCGCAGCCCGATGGACGGGCACTACACCAGCGCGCGGTTCTCCGGCGGCATGACGTTCGACCTCGACCACGACACGAAGCACGTGCTCGTGACGCCGAACCTCACGCCGTCCAAGTACGGCCGCATCACGCCGTGGAGCGAAGAGCAGTTCGTCGGCCGCTTCGGCGCGGGCGCCGGCCTCGAAGGGACGCACATGCCGTGGAAGCAGTTCCAGCGCATCAGCGAGACGGACGCTCGCGCCATCTATCGCTACCTGCGCACGCTGCCGTCCTCGGACTTCAACCCCGGTCCGTCGCTGCAGGCGAAGAAAAAAGAAGGATGACGCTACGATCGCGTCGATGCTGAAGCGTTTCCTCGCCCGCGCTGCGCTTCTCCTCCTGCCCATCGCTGCGATCCTCATCGCATGGGCATTCTGGTGGGAGCCGCGACGCCTCGTCGTTCGGGACGAAGGCGTCGCGCTCCCCTGCTGGCGCGCGGCGCCGCTCCGCGTCGCCATCGTCTCCGACCTCCATGTCGGCTCGCCCGGCAAAGACGTCGCGCAACTCGACCGATCTCTTCGTCACGTCCGGCGTTGGGACGAGCATCCTCCCCGTGCGCTTCCGCGTCCCGCCGGAAGTCGTCTTCCTGACTATTTCAGGCGTCTCTCGAACCAGTCGATGATGCGCCGCGCGAGCTCGCGTTTGTGCTCGGGTTTGTTGAAGTGATGCCCTTCGTCGGCGAATACGACGAGCTGCGTCTCCACGCCTTGCGCCTTCAGCGCATGCCAGAACTCGAATGACTGCGGGATCGGCACCTCGGCATCGCGCTCGCCGCCGAGGACGAGCGTCGGCGTCTTCACTTTCTTGATGAACGTGATCGGCGAGCTCTTCGCGTACACGGCCGGATCGTCGTAAACCGACGCGCCGAAATACGGGAGCATCCACTGGCCGATGTCGTTCTGGCCGTAGTAGCTCTGCCAGTTCACGATGCCCGCGCCGGCGACGACCGCGCGATAGCGGTCCGTCTGCGTGACGACCCACATTGCCATGAAGCCGCCATAGCTCCAGCCGGCGAGGCCGAGGCGCTTCGGATCGATCGGGTACTGCTGCAGCACGGCGTCGACGCCGCGGTCGATGTCGCGCAGGTCGCCATAGCCGAAGTCCTTCACGTTGCCTTGCGTGAACTTCTCGCCGAAGCCGAAGCTGCCGCGCGGATTCGGGTAGAAGACGAAGTAGCCGCGTTGGGCGAGGATCGTCATCTCGTCGCGCGGCCACTTGTTCTGCATCACGCCCGCAGGCCCGCCGTGCACCCAGACCACGAGCGGATAGCGCTTCGACGGCGAGTAATCCTTCGGCAGTTGCAGCCAGCCCTGCACGTCGAATTCGTCGCTCTTCCAGGTGATCGATCTCGCGTCGCTGCCGACTTTGACCGCGTCATTGAGATGCGTCACCTGCTTCCACTTCCCGAGCGGCCCGCGCCAGACTTCCGGCGGATTCGCGAACGAGCTGCGGATGACGGCCGTCTCGCCGTTCTTCGCGATCGAGGCGCCGGTGCCGAACGCGCTGGAGATCGCCTCGCCGCCTCGCCACAGCGTCTCCTGCTTGCCGTCGTCGGAGACGCGCAGCACCGCGGTGTCGCCTTCGACGTTCGCGCCGACGGTGATCGCGTTGCTGCCGCTCCACTCCAGCGAGGCGACGGAGAGGCGCGCGTCTTTCGTGAGATTGCGCGGCGTGCCGCCCGCGGCGTCGATGACGAAGAGATCGCCGCCGTTCGAGCCGAAGTCACTCATGATGCCTTCGATGTACGCGATGCGCTT
>JAFAVZ010000585.1 GCA_019242175.1 Acidobacteriota bacterium | reverse complement strand
CCTGGAAGTGGTCGCCCTGGATGAACACCGGCCCGCGATACTCCTCCGCGATCGCGGCGGCGAGGACGCAAGCCGCGTATTCGCCCGGCCGCTGCTCCGTGTATCCGATCTCGGAACGCGCGATCTCGAAGACGAACGCGCCGACGTCGTGCCGCTTGGCGGCGCGAAAGATGGCGCGCGCCGAGTCGTAGGTCAACGCGCGGATGTTGAAGGCCGGGACGGTGAATTGCCTCGTGACCTGGCCGTTCCCGATCGCCGTGTACAGCGGATGGATGGAGGAGGGGACCGCGCCTCTGCGGCGCGCTTCCTCATGGATGGTCTTGCGGGCGTCTGCCTTGACGGCTCCATCGCCGAACACGGCGTCGCGGACGAGCTGGTCGATGTCGATCTCCGGCATGCGGCGCGTTATACACCGGGGAGGGAGGTGGGGGGTAAGGATTCGTGGCGAGAAGGAGCGCAGTCGGATCGTGGGCGAGCTCGCCTCCGGGCGAGGTTAGCGGGCCGCACCGCGCTCCAAGTGCAGCGCACGGCTGGCGGAGCCGGCGCGGTCCTTAGAAATGGAGCTCCCTGAGTGTCTTCCTGATACCCGAAAGGGCGAAGGATCTCCCGGCACGTGCGTTCATCGCCCGCATCGGGAGATCCTTCACAGTCTTCGCTGTTCAGGATGACAACCCGTCCGCTCACGCGCCCGCCATCGCGCCCCGAATCTGCGAGATCAGCTCGTTCACGTCGAACGGCTTCAGCACCGAGCCGGTCGCGCCGATCGTCGCGAGCTCGTCGGGCTCGATCGGTTCGCCGCTGAGGATCAGGATCGGCGTCTCGGTCATGCCGAGGTCGGTGCGGAGGGCGTGCACGACCTCGTCGCCGCTCATGTTCGGCATGTTCCGGTCGAGCAAAACGACCGAGGGGCGATGTTCGCGGGCGGCGGCGATCGCCGCGGGGCCGTTGTTCACCGCGACCGGCTCGAAGCCGAATTCGCGGAGGATGCTGCGCATCAAGAGAAGGATCGGGCCGTCGTCGTCGACGACGAGAATGAGAGGACGTTCTGAGCTCATCGGGAACCGGCGCGGAGTGTAAAGGATGTTGCCGTAAAATTCGACGCTCATGGCGATCCGGCACGACCGCAAAGTCTCGATCCTCGACGTGATGGGCCCGGTCATGGTCGGCCCCTCCAGCTCCCACACCGCGGGCACCGCACGCCTCGGCCGCGTAGCCCGCGAGATCCTCGACGAAGATCCGCTCACCGTTCACTTCTACCTCCACCCGCCGCTTGCCGCGACCTATCGCGGCCACGGCTCCGACTTCGCCCTCGTCGGCGGCTCCATCGGCCTGAACGTCGATGATCCCTTGATCCCCGAGGCGATCCGGATTGCCGAGCAGAAAGGCGTCACGATCGAATTCTCCGAAGAAGACCTCGGCGACGTGCATCCGAACACGGTTCGCATCGAGATCAAGGGGAAGACGCGCGAGGCGGAGATCGTCGGCTCGTCGATCGGCGGCGGCGTCATCGAAGTGTTCAAGCTCAACGGTTTCCAGACGCGCTTCAAAGGCGACTCGCCGACGCTGCTCCTTTTCTATCGCGACCGGCCGGGCATGATCTCCGAGGTGACGAAGACGATTGCCGAGGAGGGGATCAACATCGCGTCGCTGTATTGCTCGCGGAAGCAGCGCGGGAAAGACGCGTTCATGCAGATCGACGTCGACTCGCCGATCTCCGAGGAAGGACTGCAACGGATTCGCGAGACGCCGGACGTGGAGGAGGCGCGTTACCTGGATCGGATTCCGTAGATTGGTTGCTAGTTGCTGGTTGCTGGTTGCTGGTTGCTTGCGCAGTTGCGCCTGGAACTGGCGGAGGCGCGAGCAACGAGCACGAGTAGCCAGCAAGGAGTAACCCGCAACCAGCAACCAGCAACCAGCAAACCGGAAATAGCGGCGCCTTCGTCACGTTGTCCAAGACCATGATCGAATCCTTCGCCCACCTCGACCAGCTCGCCGCCGGCCGCGACCTCGCGGACGTTTTCCTCGAGACCGACGAGCAGGAGCACGGCATCCCTGCGGCGCAGATCCTCGCCGCGCTGCGCAAGCGGCGCGAAGTCATGCGCGACTGCATCGAGCGGGGGAAGGGCGGCGGGCAGTCGATGGGCAAGCTCGTCGGCAACGAGGCGAAGCTGCTCGACGAGGCATTCCGCAGCGGCCGCACGTTCCTCGATCCGCTGACCATCAAAGCCGAGCTCTACGCTTTGTCCGTGATGGGCGAAAACTCGCGGATGGGCGTCATCGTCGCGGCGCCGACGGCCGGCGCTGGCGGCGTCGTGCCGGGGATGCTGCTGGCGCTCGAAGAAGAACGTAACGTCGATCCGGAAAAAACGGTGCGCGCGCTCGTGGTCGCGGGCGGCATCGGCTCGATCATCGCGCTTTCCGCGAACATCTCCGGCGCGGCGGGCGGTTGCCAGAACGAAGTCGGCGTCGCGTCGTCGATGGGTGCCGCCGCCGTCGCGTACATGATGGGTGGCACGCCAGCGGACTCCATCCAGGCCGCCGCCCTCGCCCTCAAAAACACCCTCGGACTCGTTTGCGATCCGGTCGGGGGCCTCGTCGAAGTGCCGTGCGTCAAACGCAATGCGCTGTTCGCCGTCCACGGCCTCACCGCCGCGCAGCTCGCTCTCGCCGGCGTGAAGTCGGTCATCCCGATGGACGAGGTGGTCGAGGCGATGGTCCGCATCGGCCGCGCACTACCTCGCGGGCTGAAGGAGACGGCGGAAGGCGGCCTCGCCACGACCGCCACCGGCTGTGCGATCGGCTCGCGCCTCAAGGACGAGGCGAATCAGCGTCGCGCCGAACGAGCTGCGGAGCGGGAGCGCGTGGCGCACGAGCGGAAGGAAGCGGTCTCGTCGTAAGCAGTTCTTAGTTCGTAGTTCTTAGTTGGTAGTCCAAGGAAGGGTCTCTCTTGTCCAAGAACCACTCCCTTCCTTGGACTACGAACTACGAACTAAGAACTACGAACTAAGAAACTACGAACTCAGCCCCACGCGCGCTATCCTTCCGGACATGCGTCCTGATCCCGCCACCGAATACGCGCCGCATCACGAGAAATACGTCTCCCTGATCACCGACCCGGTGCTCGTGGCCTTGCGCGACCAGCGCTCGGAGGTCGTGGAGCTCTTCGGCAGTCTGACGCCGGAGCAAGGGAGTCTGCGGTACGGCGAAGGCAAATGGACGTTGCGCGAAGTCCTCGGCCACATCATCGACGGCGACCGCGTCTTCGGCTTCCGCGCGTTCGCGTTCGCGCGCGGCGAGGCGGCGTCGTTGCCGACGTACAGCCCGGATGGCTACGTCACGAACGGCGGCTACGACGCGCGCTCGATGCAGAGCCTCGTCGCCGAGTTCCTCGCCGTGCGCGACTCGATCATCCACCTCTTCGACACCCTCGAGCCGGAGGCCTGGACGCGCGGCGGCATGGCGAGCAATGCGCGCGTTTCCGTGCGCGGACTCGCGTACATCGCCGCCGGCCACGCGGCGCATCACATCAAGATCGTGCGGGAACGCTACCTCGACGCGGACGCAGCGGCGTCATCCTGAGCGCCGCAGAGCGCGAAGGATCCGTACCGATCTTGGGCTGCGCCTGAAGGTACGGATTCTTCGCGTCTGCGGTTGAGTACGCACGCGCCGCCTAGCGCGACACGATCGTCCAGAGCCCGATCGCGATGAAGCCGACGCCGGCGACGATCTTCAGCGTCCGCGGCGAGATGATTTTTTCCAATTGAGCGCCGACCAGCACGCCGATCGCGGCGGCCAGCGTGAGCGCCAGCGCCGAGCCGGCGAAGATGATCCACTTGCTGCTCTTCGCCTCGGCGGCGAACAGCATCGTGGCGAGTTGGGTCTTGTCGCCGATCTCGGCGAGAAACACGGTGACGAATACGGAGAAGAAGGCCTTTCCCATGATCCACGCAGCATATGCCGACACGCGGCTATGATCTTGCTTACATGCCCCGGAAGATTTCAACGACGAGCTCGCCAAGCACGAAAAACGCCCCGACGATGGAAGAGCTTTCGCTCCTGACGGACACCGTCCAGGACTACGCCATCTTCCTGCTGAGTCCGGACGGAGAGATCCGTTCCTGGAACCTCGGCGCCTCGCGGATCATGGGCTACAGCGAAGAGGAAATCGTCGGCCGCAACTTCTCCACGTTCTATGGTCCCGAAGATCTCGAAGCGGGCAAGCCGCAACGCGAGCTCGAAGTCGCGGCGCAGGAAGGCCGCATCGAGGACCAGGGCTGGCGCATCCGCAAAGACGGCCAGCGTTTCTGGGCCTATACGGTCATCACCGCGCTGCGCAACCCAGACGGCTCGGTGAGCGGCTTCGCCAAGATCACCCGGGACATGACCGCCGCCCGCGAGGCGGAGGAGCGCGAGCGCCAGACCAACGAGATCTTCCAGCTCCTCGTCTCCTCGGTCCGCGACTACGCGATCTTCATGCTCGACCCGCAGGGCAACGTGATGACGTGGAACCAGGGCGCCCAGCGGATCAAAGGCTACGAGCCGAAGGAGATCATCGGCCGCCACTTCTCGACGTTCTACACCGAGGAGGACAAGCTCGCCGGGAAGCCGCAGTGGGAGCTGGAAGTCGCCACCCGCGAAGGAAGCGTCGAAGACCTCGGCTGGCGCCTGCGGAAAGACGGTACGCGCTTCTGGGCCAACGTCGTCATTACCGCCGTCCGCGACGCGCACGGCGAATTGCGCGGCTTCGCGAAAGTCACGCGGGACATGACCGCGCGCCGCGAGGCCGAGGAGCAGCTCCGCCAAAGCACGGAGATCTTCCAGCTCCTCGTCTCCTCGGTGAAGGATTACGCGATCTTCATGCTCGACCCGCAGGGCTACGTCACGACGTGGAACAGCGGCGCGCAACGCATCAAGGGCTACGAGCCGAAGGAGATCATCGGCCGCCATTTCTCGACGTTCTACACCGAGGAGGACAAGAACGCGGGGAAGGCGGAGCGGGAGCTGGAGCTCGCGCGCAGGGACGGCAGCGTCGAGGACGAGGGCTGGCGCGTGCGCAAAGACGGCACGCGTTTCCTGGCGGACGTCGTGCTCACCGCCGTTTACGACTCGCACGGCGAGCTGCGCGGCTTCGCGAAAGTCACGCGCGACGTGACCGATCGCAAGCTCGCGGAGGAGACGCGCCTCGCCCTCCTCGAGCAACGCGAGGCCCGGGTGAAGGCGGAAGAAGAGCGCCGCCGCGCCGAGGCTTCTTACCGCGTGGCGCAGGAGGCGAATCGGGCGAAGGACGAGTTCCTGATGACGCTCTCCCACGAGCTGCGCACGCCGATGACGGCCGTCCTCGGCTGGGCGCGCATGCTCACCGCATTGCCGCCGGACGATCCGCTGTTCCGCGAGGCGATCCAGTCGATCTCCAGCGGCGCGCAGCTCCAGGCGCGGCTCATCGACGACATTCTCGACGTCTCGCGCATCGTCTCGGGGAAGATGCGCCTCAGCCCCGAAACGGTCGACGTGAAGAAGGTAATCATGAACGCGATCGATGCCGTGGCCCAGACCGCGGCGGCGAAGCAGATCGCGATCACGACGCACCTCGACCCGACGCTCGGCTCGATGGTCGTCGATGCGACGCGCATCCAGCAGGTGCTCTGGAATCTGCTCGCGAACGCGGTGAAGTTCACGCCGCGACACGGGAACGTGCAGGTCTCCGCGCTGCGCACCGCGTCGAGCGTGCAAATGATGGTGACCGACACCGGCGAAGGCATCGACCCGCAGTTTCTGCCCCACATCTTCGAGCCGTTCCGCCAGGCCGAAACGCCGCAGACGCGCGTGCACGGCGGCCTCGGTCTCGGTCTATCGATCGTGCGCTACATCGCCGAGGCGCATGGCGGTGTGGTGACGGCGGAGAGCGCGGGGAAAGGGAAGGGCGCGACGTTCAGCGTCACGCTGCCGATCCGCGTCGCGGCCGACACGTCCGCCGTCCGCGAAGGCCTCGGCAACACGTTCCTCCATCGCGACCGCCTGAACGGCATCGAAGTGCTGCTCCTCGATGACGACGCGGAGTCGCGCAAGATGGTGACCGCCGTGCTGCGCGCCGCCGGCGCGAACGTGGTGCCGCAGGCGACCGCCACCGCTGCGCTCGAGGCGCTCGCGCAACACACGCCCGATCTCGTGATCACCGACATCGCGATGCCCGAAGTCGACGGCTACGCGTTCACACGCGCCGCGCGCCAGACCGAGCACGGCTCCCGCCTGCGAATCATGGCGCTGAGCGCGTTCCCGAAGGCAAAGGACGAACAGTTCGACGCGTATCTGACGAAGCCGATCGACCCGTTCCACCTCATCGAAGAGGTAGCCCGCATCGCAGTGAAGCGAACGCCGTAAAAACGTAGGGCCGGCTCTCCAGCCGGCCCAGCATCGACATTGGGCCGGCTGGAGAGCCGGCCCTACATTTTCTTACGGGTAGTAGCCCCGGATCGTCTTTGCCTTCCCTTCGCTCACCTGCACGTTCACCTCGCGCCACTTGCTGCCGGCTTTCACGCCGTCCGGCGGGTAAAACCCGAGGACGTATTGCGAGCGCAGCTCGTTCTGGATGTCGGTGTAGACGCGTTGGAGCTCGTCGGCGCGTTCGATGTAGTACGAGTTGCCGCCGGTCTCGGAGCAGAACTTGTTCAGCTTGTACTTCACGTCGATCTCCGTCGGGCGGATGCCGATCCCGATGCCGTAGATCGGCACGGCGGTGCGGCGCGCGTACTCGATCGCCTGTTCGAACGAGAACTTCGACGCCGTGTCCTTGCCGTCCGTGATCACGACGAGCGCCTTCTGGCCCTTCACGCCGAGGAAGTTGTAGAGGGAGAAGACGACTGCGTCGTAGAGCGACGTCGACTCCTCGGCGCGCAGCTTGGCCAAGCCGGCGTTCATGTCCGCGAGGCTCGCGGACCATTTCTGGACCAGCGACGGCTGCGTATCGAACGCCACGAGGAACGCCTTGTCGCCGCCGCGCATCACGTTCTGGAAGAACTGCGCGCCAGCCTTCTGCGCCTCGGTCATCCGCGGCTGCATGGAGCCGGAGGTGTCGATGGCCATGCCGACAGAGAGCGGCAGGTTCTTCACGTACTCGAACTTCGCGAGCTTGATCGGCTTTCCTTCGTCGAGCACCTTGAAAGCGCTCTCCGGGAGGTCCTGCTTCGGCCGGCCGCCGACAAGCACCGTAGTCGGAAGCTCGACGAGATGGACGTTGATCTCCTCCATGTAGTCGGGCGTGTTGATCATCACCACGTCTTCGACGGGCGGCGTGTCGTCTTTCAGTTGCGCGACGGCGCGGAGGTAGCCGACGCCTTCCGTCGCCGGGATGTCGACCGTCTGCACGAACGGCGCGTCGAAGAGCTTCGCGACCGGCTTGTCGTTGAGGAAGAGCTGCACGTAGTCGAGCTTCTTGCCGTCCGGCACGTTCACGGACATCTCGACGCGGGACTTGCCGTGCAGTTTGTACGCGACGCGCGGCGAGGTGATGCGCACGCGGAACGGGTCGGTGCCGGTGTTGACGACGATCTCGTCGCCGCTGATGAATTGGCCTTTCTCATCCAACGCGACGGCGCGGATTTTCCGCACCTGCGGGACGTCGCCGAAGTCTAGGTCGAGCGTGTAAGGCGGCTGGCGTTTGACCATCACTTTCTTGCCGTCGAGGTAGAACTCGACGGCCTTGATCGACTCGCCGACCGCCATCGTCTCGATGTGCTGCAGACCGCTGAGCAGCTCATCGGCCATCGGCACGATGCGCAGCTGCGTCTCGCCGGAGGTGATCGCGTCTTTGAGCTGCGCCACGGTCTGGTTGCCCGACTCGCGCGCCTTCATCTGCTCCGCCGTGTCGAAGATCTCCGGGACGTCGATCGGCTGTTCGAGCACGATCTCCGCACCCGAGTTCGCGTCCGTCACCTTGATGCGCGACTTGTACGCGTTCGGGCGGAGGAAGCGGTCGATGACGATCGGGAGCTGCGCGTCTTTGATGTCGCCCGGGAAGTCGAAGCGGTAGCGGTAGTTCTCGAAGAGCGACTCGTCTTTGAGCACCTCGCCGGTGACGTCGATCGAGTACATCTCGGTGTCGCCGACCTTGTTCAGCTTGAGCTGCGCGCGCGGGACCATCACCGTCATCTGCGCGTCGGTACGGCCGCCCTGTTTGGCAGGATATTGCACCGCGAAGCTCGCCTCCAGCTTCGGCGCGTTCGGATTGGCGAGCACGACGCTGCGCAGGATCTTGCGCACGTCTTCTTGGTTGATCTGGGGCGGATCCCACACGTGCGGCAGATCGGTGCGATTCTGCTGCATCTGGAAAATGGCCCGCATCAGGACGTCGCCGTTCGGGCACTGCGTCTCGATCTTCGAGACGTACATGTACGGGCTGGCGGACTCGTCGAAGACCTTCTGCACGCCGCCTTCCGGTCCGGCGATCGCACCGGCGACTTCCGTCGACACGAGGTCGGCGAGGTTCATCCGTTCGTCGCCGAGCGTGTTCCACAGCTTGTAGTCGCGGCCGTAGCGCGGGACGTAGAACAGCAGGTAGACCTTGTGGCCGAGGGCGGGGAGGTATTCGTAGAGCCAGAGCTGGATGGGCTGGAGGAGCTGGCTGCAATCGATGTCGATGCGGCCGTCGGGCCGGCCGTTGATCAGGAGCATGCGCGAGCGGTCGTTCGAGAGCTGCTTGAACTCCTCGCGCGCTTCTTCGATGCGGTGGTAATAGTCGTCTTTGTACGCGAAGTTCGTCGTGCCGCGCTGGATGTCCCGCCGGCGCCAGAACTCGACGATGAACTGGTCGCGTTGCGCATCGGTCTCGAGGATGAGGAACGTATCGACCTCGGAGGGGATGATGATCGGCTCGACTTCCTCCAGCCAGCCCCGGTATTTGTCCGAGAGGGCCTTCATCCGGTCCTTCCGTTCGCCGCGGGAGAGCTTGCGGACGCCCGGATCCTGAGCCGGATCCTTCTTCTTTTCCGAAGGCGCGGGTTTCGCGGCGTCCGGAGGATTGTTCGTCTGCGCGACGATGTTCGAGACGCCGAACGCGAGCACCACTGCGGCGATGAGCCCGATCCTCTTCATCGATGTCCTTCCCCTGCGGGTTTTCTGATGCAGCGAATCTACGTCGACAACAACGCCACTACCCCCGTCCATCCCGACGTCCTGCGCGTCGCTGCTGACTCATTGGGGACCGTCTTCGGCAACGCGTCGAGCATTCATAAAGAAGGCCAGACGGCGCGGCGGGCGATCGAGGAGGCCCGGGAGTCGGTGGCGCGTTTGCTCGGCGCCGCGGGCCGCGACGTCATCTTCACCAGCGGCGGCACGGAGTCGAACAACGCAGCCATTTTCGGGGCAATGGGCGGGGGAGGCGGTCAGCATGTTGTCACAACCGCCGTGGAGCATCCGTCCGTGCTCGAGGCGGTCTCACGTTTCCCGTTCACGGCCATCCGCCCCGCGCGCGACGGCCGCGTCTCGGCCGAGGAGATGATCGCGGCGATCCGCCCCGAGACGCGCCTCGTGACGATCATGCTCGCGAACAACGAGACCGGAGTCATCCAGCCGGTTGCCGAGGTCGCACGCGTTTGCCGCGAACGCGGGATTCACGTGCATTGCGATGCCGTGCAGGCCGCGGGCAAGATCGACATCGACGTCGAGCAGCTCGGCGTCGACACGCTCTCCGTTTCCGCTCACAAGCTGAATGCGCCGAAAGGCATCGGTGCGCTTTACGTACGCCGCGGTCTGTCGCTCGCCGCGCATGTCGTCGGCGGCGCGCAGGAACGCCGCCGCCGCGCCGGGACGGAGAATGTGCCGCTCGCCGCCGCATTCGGCGCCGCCGCCAAGTTGCCTCGCGCCGATGTCGCTCCGCTCCGCGACCAGTTCGAAGCGGGCCTCCCGCCCGGCGCGATCGTGAACGGCGCCGAGGCGCCACGCATCCCGAACACGTCGAACGTGATGTTCCCCAACGCCGACGCGGAGGGAATCGTGATCGGCCTCGATCTGAACGGAATCGCGGCATCGACCGGATCGGCGTGCTCCTCCGGACGCATCGAGCCGAGCGGCGTCCTCCTCGCGATGGGCCTCACGCCGGACGAGGCGAAGAGCACCGTGCGCTTCTCCTTCGGGAGGTTCAACACGTCTGCGGAGGTCGAGCGCGTATTGGACGTGTTGCGCGAGATCGTGCCGCGGTGCCGGAGGACGTAGTTGCTGGTTGCCGGTTGCTGGTTACTTGCGCTGCTTCGTGTTCAGGCGCCGAAGCGCAAGTAACCAGCAACCAGCAACCAGTAACTTGCGTAGCGGCCACACTTTTGCGAGAGTAGCCCCCGGTCCCATGCCCGAAAAAGCGATCCTCGAAGGCGATCTGTCGCGCATCCAGCTGCCGGACGTCCTCAGCTTCGTGGCGATGATCCGCCGCAGCGGCAAGCTCGTCCTCCGCCAGAATCACCTCGAACGGATGATCCTCTGGAAAGACGGCGAGATCGTCTTCGCCTCCTCCAGCTCCCCCGAGCACTCCCTCGGTCAATTCCTCCTCCGCAACGGCAAGATCAGCCAGCAGCAATACGAAGAAACGCGCCGCCGCGTGACGGCTCAGACCCGCCACGGGAAGCTCCTCGTGCAGATGGGCGCGATCTCGCCGAAGGATCTCTGGTGGGGTGTGAAGAATCAGGCGCTGGAGATCATGTACTCGCTCTTCGGCTGGACGGACGGCTCGTTCTCGTTCTTCGAGACGGCCGAGGAGCTGAATGCCGAACGGATCGTGCTGTCGCTGAATACGTCGAGCGTGATCATGGAAGGCATCCGTCGCCTCGACGAGACGGCGCGCATCAAGGAGAAGATCCCCAGCCTCGACGCGGTCTTCTCCAAGGTGCCGGGCGGCGAGCCCGACTTCCGCGACCTCGACATGAACGATCACGAGATCGCGGTCTACAACAACATCGACGGCCAGCACTCGGTGCGCGAGCTGATCGGGACGTCCGACCTCACCGAGTTCGAAGTCACGCGGATCCTTTTCCAACTGCTGTCGGCGCGCCTCGTGGAGATGGCGCCGGAGGAGAAGAACTTCCGCCCCGTGTTCCTCGACGTGGAGGACTCGCCGGAGCTGCTGAAGGTGATCTCGACCTACAACGACATGTTCGGCCGTCTCTTCGACGCGCTCTGCAACAAGGTGGGCGAGGAGCAGGCGCGCGAGATCTTCATGAGCGTGCTCCAGAACGCCGAAACGGACGACCTTTGGGCCGGTGTCTTCTTCGATCAATACGGCCGCTTCGACGAGAACATGCTGATCGCGAACATCTCCGAGCTCCCGTTCGAGAAGCGCAAAGCGGTCCTCGACGAGGGCTTGAATACGCTGCTTTCGGTGCAGCTGTTCGAGGTCTCGCAGCACCTCGACGCCGCGGGCAAAGTGGACGTCTTCCGCTTCATCTCCGACCAGAAGGCGAGCCTGGAGCGCGCGTCTTAGGGGTTGCTGGTTCGTGGTTTTGGTTGTTGGTATTTCGTCCGGCCGGGCTTCCTACTGACGACCAATAACCAACAACCAATAACCGTTCGCGCTCCATGGCGCGCGGGCGCCGAGGCACGAGCAACCAGCAACCAGTCACCAGCAACTACGCTATCCTCCCCGCCGCATGTACCCGACTCTCTTCCGCTGGCATTCATTCGAGATCACGACGTTCGGCCTGATGATGTTCCTCGCCTTCGTCGTGGCGGGCTGGGTTCTCACGAAGCAGTTCCGCCGCGCCGGGCTGTCCGAGGATCTGGCGTCGACGATGGTGATGGCGGCGGCGATCGGAGGCATCGTCGGAGCGAAGGTCTACTACGCGATCCTCTTCCGCGACTGGCACCTGCTCTTCGACCGCGCCGGCCTGGTTTGGTACGGCGGGTTGATGGGCGGCGCCGCCGCGTGCTCCTGGGTCGTCGTGCGACGGAAGGTCGATTTCCTCCTCGCCGCCGACGCCACCGCCCCGGCTCTCGCCATCGGCTACTGCCTCGGCCGCATCGGATGTCTCCTCGTCGGCGACGACTACGGCCGCCCGACCGACTCGTGGGTCGGCATCGCCTTCCCGAAAGGCTCCCCGCCGACGACCGCGGAGAGCCTGCGCCAGTTCGGCGTGCACGTGGATCCGTCGCTGCCGCCCGATGCCGTGCTGCGCGTGCATCCGACGCAGATCTACGAGTCGAGCGCGGCGCTGATCATGTTCTTCATCCTGCTGCGCATGACCCGCACCCGCCACCGCCGCGGCCGCATCTTCGCAATGTTCCTCATCCTCCTCGGCATCGAACGCTTCTTCGTGGAGATCGTGCGCGCGAAGGACGACCGCTTCCTCGGGCCGTTTACCGTCGCGCAGCTGATCAGCATCATCGCAATCGTGATCGGCATCGTGATCTGGCTCAGGCGGGAACGGCGGGCGGTGACCGCTCAGGCCTGAGCTGCACCGTGAGGTTGGCTCTCCAACCGGCCCGATGAAATACGGACGCGGCGGGCGACGCCCGCCGATCTCGCCCACATCGTGGCGCTGGCCCACGAAGGGGTTGAAGGCGTCGACGGCGACGCTCGCGAAGCCGCAGCGCATGACGGATCGGTTGATCGCGATGGCGCTGGCGACGTTGAAAATGTAGGGCCGGCTCTCCAGCCGGCCCAGCATCGATATTGGGCCGGCTGGAGAGCCGGCCCTACGTTTGAGTACACTCCGCGGCCTATGAGCCGCTTCACGTTTCTCTCCGCCGGCGAGTCGCATGGGCCGGCGCTCACGGTGATCGTTACCGGCATGCCCGCGGGCGTGCGCCTCGACCGCGAGCGCATGAACCGCGATCTCGCCCGGCGCCAGCACGGCTACGGGCGCGGTGGGCGGATGAAGATCGAGCGCGACGAGCTGGAAGTCACGGCGGGCGTGCGGGGAGGGGAGACGATCGGCTCGCCGGTCTCCGTCCTGATCCGCAACCGCGACTTCGACAACTGGCGCGGAGCGATGGACCCATGGGAGATCGACGCTGCGGAAGCGAACAAGCGCCGCGTGCACGCACCGCGTCCGGGGCATGTCGATCTCATCGGCGGGATGAAGTACGACCGCCGCGATCTCCGCGACATCCTCGAGCGCGCATCCGCGCGCGAGACGGCCTCGCGCGTCGCGGCCGGCGCATTCGCGAAAGAGCTGCTGCGCGCGTTCGGCATCGAGATCCGCTCCGGCGTCGTCAGTGTCGGTCCGGCCGGCGATCCCGAGTACGCGCCGACGTGGGAAGAGCTCGGCGCCGTCGATGACGACTCGCCGTTGCGCGCCGTGAATCGCGAGCAGGAAGCGGCGATGATCGCCGAGGTCGATCGAGCCCGGGAAGCCGGCGAAACCCTCGGCGGCACCATCGTCACCGCCGCCCGCGGCGTGCCGATCGGGCTCGGTTCGTACGGGCAATGGACGGAAAAGCTCGATGGCCGCATCGCGCAGGCAATCCTCTCGATTCATGCGGTCAAGGCGGTGGCGATCGGCGACGGCGTGGCGAACGCACGGCGCATCGGCTCCGAGGTGCACGATCCGATCGGGTTCGACGAGGAACGGCGCTACTACCGGACGTCGAATCGCGCCGGCGGTCTGGAAGGCGGTGTGACGAACGGCGAGGACGTCGTAGTGCGCGTCTCGATGAAGCCGATCTCGACGCTGCGCCGCGGCCTGCCGTCCGTCGATACCGAGACGCACGAGCCGCATCGTTCGCAGTGGGAACGAAGCGACGTCACCGCGGTGCCGGCTTGCGGCGTCGTCTGCGAGGCGATGCTCGCCGTGGTGTTGGCGGACGCGATGCGGGAGAAGTTCGGCGGCGACTCGTTGGGAGAGATGAAGCGCAACTACGAGGCGTATGTGGCGTCGGTGCGAAGCTACTAGAAAAATGTAGGGCCGGCTCTCCAGCCGGCCCAATATCGATGCTGGGCCGGCTGGAGAGCCGGCCCTACGTTTTCAGATCTTTCCGGGGCGGCCGAACAGGTAACCTTGGCCGCAGCGGATCCCGAGGCTCTTCGCGGCTTCCGCCGTCGACGCGTCCTCGATGCCTTCGAGGATCAGGTCGCAGCCGAAGTCGTGAGCGATCGAGCGGAAGTTCGTCACGATCTTCACCCGCGTCGGGTTCGTCTCGAAACGCGTGCCGAAGTCCTGGCTGATCTTCAGAAAAGACGGCCGCACGCGGTCGATCATCGGCAGATGCGAGTACGCCACGCCGAAGTCGTCGAACGCGAAGCGGACGCCGAGGTCGCGGATTTGGTCGATGGTGTGGAAGACCGAAGGCTCATCGAGGAGCGCCGCCTGTTCCGTGATCTCCAGCACGAGGTTGTCCACCGCGCGTTGCGACTCCGGCATCTTCAGCACGTCGAGCAGTTTCTTTCCCTGCGCGAACACTGCGGGATGAAGATTCACGAACAGCGTTTGTCCGTTCGGCGGATCGAAGACTTCGAGGCTTTGCGCGAGGCACGTCAGCTCGAGGTCCGCCACGCGTTGCTTGCGCGCCGCGTATTCGAAGAGCCGCGCCGGATTCGCCAGCGGCGACTCGCTCCGGCAACGCGTGAGCGCTTCGTAGCCGTAGACCTGATGGTCGCTCAGCTCCACGATGGGCTGGAACACGGGATAGAGCTGGTCGCTGGCGAGGATCTCCTCCAGCATCGGGATGCGCACCAGTTCCGCCGGCCCGTCGCTCAGCGCGATCGGCGTCGTCAAGTCGATCACCGTCGCCAATTCATCGATCGTGAACGGCTTGTGGAGGAACGACACGGCGCCGCGTTGCGAGGCCTCCAGCTGCATCGCCTCCGAGGCGTTGCCGGTCATCAGGATGATCTTCGTGTCGACGGAATGGCGCTTCGCGTACCGGATGAAATCGAGCCCTTCGAACGCGAACGGGCCGGAGAGGCGGACGTCTGTGACGACGTGCGACGGCTTGTACCAGATCAGCGCCAGCTCGGCCGACTCCAGGTCATTGCAGGTGACCACCGTGCGGCCATCTTGTTCGAGCCCGAGGGCCAGCCCTTCCGTGACGGCGGGCTCGTCGTCGAGCAGCATCACAATCTGATTGCTCAAAACTCTTCGGCTTTCTTCTGTAACGCCGCCATCACTTTCGGAATCCATGCCGGCTGTTGCTCGTCGCGCCGCTTCCGGGCGTCGGCGATGAGCTTCAGATTATTCAAGGTCGTCTTCGGTTGCCAGACCTCGCGCGCCAGCGGCAACGCGTGCTGCAGCGCCTTGACGCCGTTTGCCTCGTCCCCGCCGATCGCCGCCAGTTCGAGGAGCGTCGCGTACTTCCAGTAGTCCGCTTTCCCGCGCGCGATGGCCTGCAGCGCGGCGTAGCGAACGACCGGGACGAGATCGAGCCGGCGCGGATCGGGCGGATCGTGCAGCTCCATCAGCGTGACCGCGTTGACGCCCGGATACGCGTCGCGCCAGTCGGACTCGAAGCCTTGCAGGTACGCGTCGATGGCGCGATCGAGCCAGCCCGCGGCTTCGAGGTCGTCGCCCGCCGCCAACGCGTCCGTCCAAAGATCCTTATAGATGCGGCCGAGGAGGCCGGAGGTCTCGCTGTCCGGCCCGCGCCTTTCGATCAGCGCGAGCAGCACTTCTTCCGCCTCGCGCCGTTGCCCGATGCGATTCAGCGCGAACGCGAGCTGTTCGCGGACGAGCACCGAGTGGGCGAGCGGGCCGGGCATCTTCATGACCAGCGCGATCATCCGCTGCCACTCTTCCACGCTGCGATAGGCGAGGAGAAGATCGACGAGCACGCCGCCTTCCACCGTCGCGAAGCTCGGCACCGAGTCTTCGATCGCCGCGATCGCGTCGACGCCGCCC
>JAFAVZ010000271.1 GCA_019242175.1 Acidobacteriota bacterium | reverse complement strand
CATCCCCCCGTGAATCACCAGCGGCTCGGCGATGATCGTGCCGACCGTCATGCGCGGATTGAGCGAGGCGTACGGATCCTGAAACACGATCTGCATGTGCCGGCGCATGCGGCGCATCTCGTCGCTGCCCAACGTGCGGACGTCGGTGCCTTCGAACTCGACGCTGCCGTCGCTCGGCTCGATGAGGCGGAGGATGCAACGCCCGATCGTCGTCTTCCCCGATCCCGACTCGCCGACGAGTCCGAGCGTCTCGCCTTTCGCGACGCCGAAGCTGACGCCATCGACGGCCTTCACGTTCGCGACCACGCGCGAGAGGACGCCGCGGCGGACGGGGAAGTATTTTTTCAGGTCGTTTACGACCAGGAGTGGCTCGCCGGTTCCGGTCGGGATGGTCGTCATTCCGCGCGTCCCTCGCGGCAAATTGAAAATTGAAAATTGAAAATTGAAAAATTGGTGGGCATGGTCGGCGTCTCTTTTTTCAATTTTCCATTTTCAATTTTCAATTCGAACCGATCCTCTCCGGATCGGGCGTATCTCCGTGTAAGTAGCAGCGCGCGGTCTGCTCGGGTCCCACCGGCATCAACGCCGGCTCGTTGCCGAGGCAGATGTCCATCACGTCGGGGCAACGCGGATTGAACTTGCATCCGGGCGGCAGGTTGCTGATCGGCGGCACCATCCCTTTGATCGTCGGCAGCCGCCGCTCCTCGGTCGCTCCCTTCGTCACGCTCGGCAGCGACTTCAGGAGACCGCGCGTGTAAGGGTGCGCGGGATTCGCGAAGAGCTCGCGCACCGGCGCCTCTTCCACCACCCGCCCTGTGTACATCACGACGACGCGTTCACAGAATTCGGCGACGACGCCGAGGTCGTGAGTGATGAGGAGGATGGCGAGGCCGAGCTTCTGTTGCAGGCCGGCCAGCAGTTCCATGATCTGAGCCTGGATCGTCACGTCGAGCGCGGTCGTCGGCTCGTCGGCGATCAGGAGCTCCGGATCGCAAGACAACGCCATCGCGATCATCACCCGCTGGCGCATGCCGCCGGAGAGCTGGTGCGGATAGTCGTCGAGGCGTTTGACCGGATCGGGGATCGAGACCAGCTCGAGCATCTCCCCCGCCATCCGCCACGCCTCCCGTTTCGAAACATCCTTATGAATCCGGATCGCCTCGGCCACCTGCGTCCCGATCTTGAACACCGGGTTGAGCGACGTCATCGGCTCCTGGAACACCATCGCGATGTCATTGCCCCGCACCTTGCGCATGTCGCGCTCGGAGAGCTCGGCGAGGTCGCGCCCCTTGAAGCGGATCTCGCCGCCGGTGATCTTCCCCGGCGAGGCGACGAGGCGCATGACGGACATCGCCGTGACGCTCTTGCCGCAGCCCGACTCGCCGACCAGCGCCAGCGCCTCTCCGCGCCGGACGTCGAAGGAGACGTTGTCCACGGCGTGCACGACGCCATCGGCGGTGAAGAAGGAGGTTCGCAGCTTACGGACTTCGAGGATGGCCGGCTCGGCACTCACGCGCCGGCATGGTAGCAAGAAGGCCGCCACGGCGGGCACGGCGGGCACAGCCCGCGGCGTTGGTTGGCCAAGCCTCGGCGACCAGGAGCGTGCTTGTCATCCTGAGGCGCGAAGACGCCGAAGGGCTCAAATGTAGGGCCGGCTCTCCAGCCGGCCGCAGTCATCGATGCTGGGCCGGCTGGAGAGCCGGCCCTACATTTTTTCCCGTACCCGGTGCACGCGCAGCAAATTCGTCTTCGCCCGTTGGTAGATCGGCGATCCCATCAGGATCACGATCCGGTCACCGGGTACCACGAGGTCTTTCGCGATCAGGTAGTCGTCCACCTTGTCGACGATCTGCTCGTGGAACTCCCCCACCTCTTTCAGCACGAACGGCTGCACGCCCCAGAGGATGTTCATCCGCCGCGCGACCCAGCTCGAAGGCGTCAGCGCGACGATCGGCACCTTCGGGCGGAACTTCGACATCAGCCGCGCCGCGAATCCGGTCTGGGTGAACACCACGATGTATTTCGCATCGATCTGTTCCGCCGCGTAATTCGCCGCGCCGGCGAGAGCGTCGGTGAACTCGTCGGACTCGGTCGCCTTTCGGAATGGCAGCCGCGCGGTCTGCAGCGGCGGGCGGTTCTGCTCCGCGGTCGTGATGATGCGGGCCATCATCTGCACCGCCTCGACTGGATACTTGCCCGACGCCGTCTCGGCCGAGAGCATCACCGCATCCGACCCGTCGAGCACCGCATTCGCAACATCCGAAGCCTCGGCGCGCGTAGGCCGGGAGCTGACGGTCATCGACTCGAGCATCTGCGTCGCGGTGATCGCGAATCGGCCCCACCGGCTCGCCGTCCCGAGGATCCGTTTCTGGATCACCGGCACGACCTCGGGCGGCAATTCGACGCCGAGGTCTCCGCGGGCGACCATGACGCCGTCGCTGACTTCGAGGATGTCTTCGAGATTGTCGATCGCCTGCGGCTTCTCCAGCTTCGAGATGACGTTCATCTCTTCGCCGCCATGCTCGCGGAGCAACGCGCGCAGCTCTTCGATGTCCGAGCGGCGGCGGATGAACGACGCGGCGATGTAGTCGAGCTGGTTCTCGACCGCGAACTTCACGTCGATGCGATCCTTTTCGGTGATCGCGGGAATCGTCAGCTCCGAGTCGGGGAAGTTCATCCCCTTGCGCGACGAGATCGGTCCGCCGTGGATGACGCGCGTGACGACGCGCGTCGCCTCGATGCCGGTCACGACCAGCTCGACGAGGCCGTCGTTGATCAGGATGCGATGGCCGAGCTTCACTTCCTGCGGCAAAGGCGTGAACGGCGTCGAGACGATCTGCGCGTTGCCCATCGCCTTCTCCGTCGTGATCGTGAACGACTGCCCGTTCTCCAGCTGCACCACGCCTTCGACGTCGCCGATGCGCAGCTTCGGGCCCTGAATGTCGCCCATGATCGGGACGTAACGGCCGAGGTCCGTGGCCGTTTCGCGGACGACGTGGATGATGCGGAGATGCTGCTCGTGCGTCCCGTGGGAGAAGTTGAGGCGGAAGACGTCGACGCCGCTCGTCAGGAGACGGTAAACGGTTTCATCCGACGAGCAGGCCGGGCCGAGGGTGGCAATGATTTTCGTACGGCGCATGAAGGACGCGAGCTAGCGGCTCGCCGCCAGGGCCGGCTGCAATGAGCGACCCAGCACGCGCCCGATCGCCTCGCATTCCGTGACGAGCTGGGCGAACGTCGAAGGCAGAATCGCCTGCGGGCCGTCCGACAACGCCTCTTCCGGCTTGTGATGCACCTCGACGAGCACGCCGTCCGCGCCGACCGCAATCGAAGCGCGCGACATCGGCAGCACCTTATTCCGCTTGCCGGTGCCGTGGCTCGGATCGACGAGGATCGGAAGATGGCTGATGCGTTTGATTGCCGGGACGATCGAGAGGTCGACGGTGTTGCGCGTGTGATCGGAAAACGTCCGCACGCCGCGTTCGCACAGGATCACGTTGTAGTTCCCCTCGGACATGATGTACTCGGCCGAGAGGAGCAGCTCTTCGAGCGTCGCCGACATGCCGCGCTTGAGCAGCACCGGCTTGCGCGCGCGTCCGGCGGAGCGCAGCAGCGAGAAGTTCTGCATGTTGCGCGCGCCGATCTGGATGCAGTCGGCGTATTGATCCACGAGCTGGAGAGACTCGTGATCGATCGCCTCGGTGATGATCGGCAGGTCGAACTCCTCGCGCACGCGGGCGAGGATCTCCAGGCCGCGTTCGCCGAGGCCCTGGAAGGAGTATGGGGAGGTGCGGGGCTTGTAGGCGCCGCCGCGGAAGAGCTGGCCGCCGCCGCGACGGATGCCGTCCGCAACGGCGCGGGTCTGTTCGAGCGACTCGACCGCGCACGGACCGCCGACGATGGCCAGGCCGTTGCCGCCGACTTCGACGCCGCCGACGCTGACGATGGTGTCGTCCGGCTTCGCCTCGCGGCTGACGAGTTTGTAGGCGTGCGTGACGTGGATGACTTCCTTCACGCCGGGGAAGTTCTCGAGATTGGAAGGATCCTGGGAGCCGGTGTGGCCGGTGATGCCGATCGCGGTGCGGTGCGCTCCCGGAATGGGATGCGGTTTGAGACCCATCCGCTCGATCTGGCGGACCACCGCTTCAATCTGTTCCGGCCTGGCGCCGGCTTCCATCACGACGAGCATCGGGGAGATCCTTTCGACGACGAAGCCGGCTTCGGAATCGCGAGGAATCCCGGCCGGCGTTCCGGCCAGTATAATCGAGCGGTTCGACCCGAGGATTCCATGAAGAAAATGATCGCCTTCGCTGCGCTCGCTCTGCTCGTCGCCCTGCCGACGTTCGCCACATACAACGTCGTGCTGAAGAACGGGACACAATACGTAGCCCAGTCGAAGTGGACGGTGAACGGCGCGAAGGCGCGTTTCCGCGTCGCTGCCACGAATCAGCTGATCGAGGTGAACGTCTCGGAGATCGACGAACCGAAGTCGGAGCAGATGACGAAGCTCGGCCTCGGCGACGCCAAGCTGATCGATCTCCAGCCCAACCTCCCGTCGACCAGCACGTCGCAGCAGAACAAGGCGTCGCTCGGGTCGCAGATTCACCTCAAAAAGCAGGAATCCTCCGCGCCGCGCTCCGACTCACCGACGGCTCCGGCCTACACCGGTCCGATGATCCCGGACGAAGTGCTGCAACGCTTCGCCCGCGCCTACGAGAACGTGGGAATCTTCGAACAGAAGCTGACGCCGACCGGCCTCAACTCGTTCCGCGTCGAGCTGACCGCCGACAGCGAGGACAAGGTGTTCAACGCGATCTCCGCGACGTCGTTCCTCGTGGTGCGCAACGCCGGCGTGGCCAACGTGCAGGTGAACATGGTGGAGCTGTTCATGAAGACGACGACCGGCGGCTCCTCCGGCCGCTTCCAGATGACGCGCGAAGACGCCGCGGCGCTGGACGCAAAGACGATGTCGCTGCCGGACTACTTCGTGAGGAAGGTGTTGTACTAGTAGTTGCTGGTTGCTGGTAGAGCCGTTCATCGGCCCAACACTTCGCGACGGACATTCGCGATCGCAATCCGCCACTCCTCTTCGTCTTCCGGATGCTCGTCCGCATCGGCCAACGCGGCGCACGATCTCCGCGGCCCACGCCCCCTTCACGTCCTCGTTCTCTCCGTTCAAGCGCTGGTCCGCCATTTCGCCCCTTCTTTTTGCCAGTAACCAGCAACCAGTAACCAGCAACCAATAGCCAGCAACTACTCCACTCCCTCCACCCCCGCCCCGCCCCCGTACACGAGCGCGTAGCGAAAGTGGTGCACCTCCGGGTCCACGAGCGTCCGTTCACCGGCGGCGAAGATGAAAGGCGTCTGGCCGCCTTCCAGCGCGGTCAGCTCCTCGGGCGTGTTGGCGAAGCGCACGTTCACGCGGCGGTTCACGGGGGATGGGCGGGCCAGCGTCAGGCGGAGGCGGGCGTCGAGGATGCGGCCGAAGTCGAACGCCACCGCGCCGACGGTCGACGTCCCGACCACGGCGATGCCGCCCACGGGCTTCACCGTCTGCACCTTCACCTTCATCGGCGTCGACGAGATCGGCGCGGCGATCGCCTTCGCCGGCTGCTGGGGCGGGCCGGGGATCGTCTGCAGGTAGTTCCAGCGACCGAGGGGCGGTTCGCCGAAGAGCATCGGAGGCTCGGGGCGGTCGGAGGGCGTGTCGCGGAGGGCGATCTCCGGATTCCACACCCGGTAGATGCGCCAGTCGCGATCGGTCACGACGAAATTTTCGATCTCGGGCGCGATGTCGATCGCCACGATCAGGCCGCCGACGCCATTCGTGCTGCGCGTCGCGACGACGAGGCGATTGCGTCCGTTGCGCGCGAGCGGCGAAACGTCGAACACGTCGAGCTTCACCTGCTCCGGCTCGCGCCGCCCGCCGATCAGCTGGCCGTTGAAGAACAGCTCGTACTCCGGATCCGCCGCGATCTTGATCTTCGTGAAGCTGCGGTTCGGCGGCAGGTCGAACTCGCGCACGGCGAAGAACGCGAGTGGCTGTTCCCGGCTCAGCTCCGTGCGGGCCCAGATCCACTGCGCGCGGCCGGTCACGTCGAAGAACTTGTGGCCGTACATCCGATCGAGATGGACGAAGCCGGCGAACAGCGTGACGACGACGATCAGCACGATGCCGAGCCGCGTGAGGAGCGCGCGATCGCTAGAATGCGCCGTCATGGACGCGTGCATTGTAGTTCCCGCCCGTTACGGCTCGACGCGGTTCCCGGGCAAGCCGCTGGTGCCGATCGCCGGCGTCTCGTTGATCCAGCGCGTGTACGAACGAGCGATCGGCTCGCGCCGCGCGTCCGCCGTCTACATCGCGACGGATGACGAACGCATCGCCGATCACGTCCGCGGCTTCGGCGGCCGCTTCGTCGCGCCGGACGGCGATTACCAGAGCGGCACGGATCGCATCGCCGCCGCGTTGCCGATGATCGAGCAGCAGGAAGGCAAGCGCTTCGAGATCATCGTCAACGTCCAGGGCGACGAGCCGCTCATCGACATCGGCACCGTCGACGCCCTCATCGATTTGCTCGTGGCGAACGAGACCGAGATGGGCACGCTCGCCTCGCCGCTCGAGACCGACGAAGAACACCAGGCGCGGGACATCGTGAAAGTGGTGATGGACGACCGCAACGTCGCGCTCTATTTTTCCCGCGCGCCGATCGGTTCCCGCGAGACTGCGCTGCGGCACATCGGCGTGTATGCCTATCGCCGGGCGGCCATCGAACAGTTCGTCTCGCTGCCGCCGTCGCCGCTGGAGCGAGCGGAATCGTTGGAGCAGTTGCGGGCTCTTCAACGGGGCTTTAGAATTGCCGTGTTGAAGACATCGAAGCCGCATCTGGGGGTCGATCGCCCCGAGGATGTCGCGAGGGTCGAGAGCGAGCTTGCGAAACTGCATTCATGAAATCGGAGTTCGTTGGTGAGCCGCTGGCTCCCGACGCACAACTCTCCCCTCGCTCACCCCACAACTCTCCCCAAAAACCAGTTCTTCGTTCCTGGTTCTCAGTTCCCAGGGAGGAGGCCGCGGCCGAGCCGTGGCGGCACTCCCTGCCAACTAGGAACTGAGAACTACGAGCTCCGTTCCCAGAGTTCGCATCCTGGTACACCAACGAGCCTTTTTCTTGCATCTACAACGAGGGAGCAAAGCGCATGAGCACGAAATACATCTTCATCACCGGCGGCGTGGTCTCGGGCTTGGGCAAAGGGATTGCCGCGGCGTCGATCGGCGCGCTGCTCGAGGCGCGCGGCTTCCGCGTGACCCTCCAGAAATTCGATCCCTACATCAATGTCGATCCGGGCACGATGTCGCCGTTCCAGCATGGCGAAGTCTTCGTCACCGACGACGGCGCCGAGACCGATCTCGACCTCGGCCACTACGAGCGCTTCACCACCATGCGCGCGACGCGCAAGAACAACCTCACGACCGGCCGCGTCTATCTGCGGGTCATCGAGAAAGAGCGCCGCGGCGACTTCCTCGGCAAGACCGTGCAGGTCATCCCCCACATCACGGACGAGATCAAGCGCTCCATCCGCGACGTCTCGGAAGGCGTGGACGTCGTGATCGTCGAGATCGGCGGCACGGTCGGCGACATCGAGTCGCTGCCGTTCCTCGAAGCGATCCGCCAGTTCCGCCTCGAAGTCGGCCGCGGCAACGCGATCAACGTCCATCTCACGCTCGTGCCGTACATCAAGGCATCGGAAGAGCTGAAGACGAAGCCGACCCAGCACTCGGTGCAGAAGCTGCGCGAGATCGGCATCCAGCCGGACGTTCTCCTCTGCCGCTCCGAGCACCCGATCCCCGAGGACATGAAGAAGAAGATCGCGCTCTTCTGCAACGTGGAAGACGACTCGGTCATCCCGGCGCTCGACGTCGAATTCATCTACCAGGTCCCGCTCACGTTCTCCCGCGAAGGGCTCGACGAGATCCTCCTCGACAAGCTCCATCTGCCGCACGAGGAAGTCGGCGCGCTGACGAAGTGGGAAGAGATCGTCCGCAAGCTGCGCCATCCGGAAGACGAAGTGCGCATTGGCTTCGTCGGCAAGTACGTCGAGTTCGGCGACTCCTACAAATCGCTCAACGAGGCGCTGACGCATGGCGGCATCGCGAACAACGTGAAGGTGCGCATCGTCTACATCGACTCCGAGTCGCTGGAGGAAGAGGGCTACCACGGCGAGCTCACGTCGGTGGACGGCATCCTCGTCGGCCCCGGCTTCGGCGCGCGCGGCGTGGAAGGCAAGCTGCGCGCGATCCGCTACGCGCGCGAGCGCCGCATCCCCTACTTCGGCATCTGCCTCGGCATGCAATGCGCGACGATCGAGTTCGCGCGCAACGTCGTGGGGATGATCGGCGCGAACTCGACGGAGTTCGATGACGAGGCGCCGTACAAGGTCATCTTCAAGCTCCGCGACCTCATCGGCGTCGACGCCCTCGGCGGCACCATGCGCCTCGGCAAGTATCCCGCGCTGCTGCGCGACGGCTCGCTCGCGCGCGAGGCTTACGGCAATGAGACGATCGAAGAGCGACATCGCCATCGGTACGAGGTGAATCCCGAGTACGTGAACGCGCTCGAGGCGCGCGGGCTGCGCGTGACCGGCGCGTCGCCGGACGGCAAGTTCGTGGAGATCGTGGAGCTCGCCGACCATCCGTGGTTCGTCGGCTGCCAGTTCCACCCGGAGTACAAGTCGCGGCCGAGCGCGCCGCATCCGCTGTTCCGCTCGTTCATTGCGGCGGCGCGGGCCTATCGCAATTCGAACAAGACGACGATGGCCATGCCGAAGGCCACGGAAATGACGCAGGTGTAGCGATGCTGCGCGCGATCGGAGGCGTGCTCGCGGGAATCGTCATCGCGTTCGGCGTGATCGTGGTGTTCCAGCTCGTGGTGCAGGCGATCTATCCGCCGCCACGCGGAGCGAACATGGACGATCCCGCGACCGTGGCGCGCCTCGCCGCGATGACGCCGATCGGCGCGCGCCTGACGGTGATCCTCAGCTGGACGCTCGGCTCGTTCCTCGGCGCCTGGCTCGCAGGCCGGATCGGCAAACGGGCCGTGCCGGCCGTCACGCCCGGCGTTCTCGTCGCCGCCGCAGCCGTGGCGAACATGTTCCAGACGCCGCATCCGGTCTGGTTCTGGATCGTGAGCCTCGCCCTGGTGGCGATCGCGACGATCACCGGCGCGGCGCTGGGAGCGAAGAAACCGGCGCCGCAGTTGGTGCGCTAGATCGCAGTGAAAATGTAGGGCCGGCTCTCCAGCCAGCCGCAGTCGAGAATGTAGGGCCGGCTCTCCAGCCGGCCGCAGTCAAGAATGATGCGGCGGCCATGCCGCCGCGACCATGCTCTATAGGGCCGGCTGGAGAGCCGGCCCTACGTTGTTTCATGGGGCCGGCTGGAGAGCCGGCCCTACGTTGTTTCACGGGGGCGGGCCTACGTTCGTATCGTATATCCTTCCCCGCGCATGACCCGAGTCATCTCCATCACCGACGACATCTCCTTCGGCGGCGATCGGCCGCCGCTCTTCATCGCCGGACCGTGCGTCATCGAGTCGCGCGATCACGCGATGCGCATGGCGCGCACCCTTCTCGCTCTGCGCGACGAGTTGGGCATCCAGCTCGTCTTCAAATCCTCCTTCGACAAAGCGAATCGCTCGTCCATCGAGTCATTCCGCGGGCCGGGGATCGAGGAAGGGTTGGACATCCTCGCCGACGTCAAGGCGAAGACAGGCTTGCCGCTCCTCTCCGATATTCACGAGTGGCAGCAGGCGGAGCCCGCGGGCAAGGTTCTCGACATCCTGCAAATCCCCGCGTTCCTTTGCCGGCAGACGGATCTCGTCGCGGCCGCGGCGCGCACGGGGAAGGCGGTCGGGGTGAAGAAGGGGCAGTTCCTCTCGCCCGAGGAGACGAAGAACATTTTGGAGAAGGGGGCGGAGGTCGGGAACGAGAAGGTCTTCATCACCGAACGGGGCAGCTCGTTCGGGTATCAGAACCTCGTCGTCGATATGCGCGCGTTCCCCATCGTGCGCGGCTTCGGCGCGCCGGTCGTGTACGACATCACGCACTCGATGCAGAAGCCGGGCGGCGAAGGGAAGCAGACCGGCGGAACGCCGCAGTTCGCGCGGCCGCTCGCACGCGCGGCGGCGGCGGCGGGGGCGGATGGCTTCTTCATGGAAGTCCACGACAACCCGCCGAACGCGCTTTCCGATCGCACCACGCAAATTCGCCCCGATGCGGCTCGGGAGATCATCAGCGACATCCTGGCGATCCGACGCAATCTGCCTCCGCTCTAGGTCTGCGAGATGTCGACGACGCGCCGCATCATCGCCGGGATCGTCGCCGCGTATCTGCTGCTCGTGCTGGCCGATCGCTTCGTGGTGGTGGAGCTGTTCGTGCGCCGCTGCGGCTTGCCGTTCCTGCTCGCATGCGGCGTCGCGCTCGCGGCGTTCGCCGCCGGGTCGTTCGCGAAGAAGGACATCGCGACGCGGTTCCTGGTGGGCTATCCGATCTTTGGCGCGGTGTGTTTTCTGGTGGCGTGCGTGGGGGCGAATGTTTGGGTTCTTGGGACGCTGCTCGCCCTGTTCGCCGTTGCTGGTTGCTGGTTGCTCGTTGCTGGTAGAGACGAACTGACGAGCGACCAGCAACCAGCAACCAGCAACTGGCTCCTCTTCCTCCCCATCCTCGTCCTCGCGCAAGCTCCGCCCTCCTCGCTCGACGAGCTCGCGTATCACCTCGCGATTCCGCACGCGTGGCTGCTGGAAGGGCGGGCGATCGACTTGCCGCTCATCTCGCACTCGTACTTTCCGCTCGGCATCGAGTCTGCGGATCTGCCATTGCTCGCGATCCTCGGAGCGTTGGATGGCGGCATCGCGTCGCACTTCCTGCATCTATTTGCGGCGATCGCGGCGACGGTCGTCATCCAACGGCGGACGCAATCCGCGCTCGTCACCGCGGCGATCATCACGACACCGGCGCTGTTGATCACGGCCGGATGGTCGCTCGTCGACTGGCCGCTCCTCGGCATCTGCGCCGTGTTGTTCGAAGAAGACGATCCGCGCACGGTCGCCGCGGCGGTAGGCGCCGGGCTGCTGACGAAGTACACGTTCGTACCGTTCGCGATCCTCGTATTGCTCTTCACGCGCAAGTACCGCGGCGCGTGGTGGGGCGCCGCGATCGGCTCGGTCTTCTTCGTCCGCAATCTGATCCTGACCGGCAACCCGGTCGCGCCGTTCCTGCAACGCGGGACGCACTTCGCCGGCTATCGCGGGACGCCCTTCCTCTCCGAATACGTCTTCGATCCGAAGTTCTTCGACGAAGCCCTCGGCGCCTCCCTGCTGACGACTGCCGCGATGGCGACCACGCTCGCGGCCGGAGCGCTCGCGATCGCCGGCGTCGCGTTGGCCGTGCTCGCGCCGTCTTCGCGATTGCTCGTCCCATTCTTCGGTGTCGCGGCGATGACTGCGCGTCCCGATCGGCGCTGGCTCCGCGCGTTGCTCGCGATCGCGATCGCGTTGCAACTCGTGCTCGTGGCCGTCTACGTCGAACGCACCGGCGCGTTCGGGCTGATCTCCGGACGCCTCTCCGATGACGAATACCTGCGCCGTTCGCGTCGGTCTTACGACGGCATCGCCTGGCTGAATCAGACGCTGCCGCCGACCTCGCGCACGCTCGTCGTCGGGCTCAACGAAACGTATTGGTTCGAACGGCGCGTGCGGGGCGGCGGGAACTTCGACGGCGAACGCGTCTCCCACTATCTCGAGTCGCCCACGCCAGACGCGCTCCGCCTGCGTTTGGGCAAAGACGGCATCACCCACGTCGCCATCTTCAACCTGCCTGTGCCGACGGAAGTCGCGAGCAAGACCACGGAGCGCGAGACGCTTCTGTCGCCAGGAGCGCGGAAGTCGGTCGCGGAGTTGCTCGATCGGTATGCGTCGAGCGTGACGTCGCGGGGCGACGTCACGCTCTTCACCTTGCGTTGAATGTAGGGCCGGCTCTCCAGCCGGCCCGATCTCGATGCTGGGCCGGCTGGGGAGCCGGTCCTACATTTTCAAGGACAGGTCGCGAAGGCGCCCGTGTCCGTCACCGCGGGCGCGTTCTCGTTCAGGTAGTTGAAGTACCGCCGGGTCTCGCCGGACGGCGTGTGCGTCACGATCAGCTCGTAGTGCACGTTCGTCGTCGCGGCGGCGAACACCCACTGGCGGCTGTTCACGCCGCAGCCGTTCAGCTCCTTCACCAGCACTTCCCAGTTCGTCGGGTCGAAGAACCAGAACAGGCCGGAGCTGGAGCTGGCGCCGGCCACGACGGTGCCGAGGCCGCGGTTGCCGCTGAAGTCGACCCAGCGCGTCGAGACGAAGTACTTCGAGTTGAGGCAGAGATGCGTCGCGTCGGGCGTACAGGTCGCCGTCACCGCCGACGTCGTGAACACGGCCGGCGCCACCACGGTGCCGTTGCGGTTCCCGAACGGGTCGTTCGCGTTCAGATCGAAGTTATAGACGGAGAGCGCCGAGCCGCCGGTGATCGTCTTGTTGATCGACTCCCGGATTTGGGCCTTCGTCCGGGCGACGTTCCAGAAGCGCACTTCGTCGTACCAGCCGTGCGCGGTGAACGTCCAGGACACGTCGCTGCCGATGCGCACCTCCGACGTGCTCGACGTCATCGGACCGGTCTCGGCCTGCGAGGCGACCTCCTCGCCATCGATGTAATGCTTGCGCACCGAGCCGTCGTACGTCACCGCGATGTGATGGAACTCGTTACGCGGCAGCGTGCCGCCGTCGAGAAACGATCCCGAGCCCTTGATGTACGAACGGAGCGTCGTCCCGCACACCCCGACCCACCACGCCTGCGTGAAGCCCTTGCCGGCGATGCTCGAGCAGCTGGTGCCCGACCCGGCCGTCGGATTGTCGTCGCTGACCGAGACCCACGCCTCGAACGTGAACCCGGTCGTGAAGTCGAAACCCGCCGGCGGAATCGAGACGTAACCGTGGCCGGACGGAATCGTCAGCCATGCGTTGAACGGCTGTGCTGCCGCGGGAATCGCGAGCAGCACAGCCAGCAGAAGCAGAACGCCGCGCGAAGTCCTCACGGGCATGTCGCGAACGCTCCCGTGTCGGTCACCGCAGGCGCATTCTCATTGAGATAGTTGAAGTAGCGCTTCGTTTCACCGTTGAGGACATACGTCACGATCAGCTCGTAATGCACGTTCGTCGTCGCGGCGGCGAAGACCCAGTGGCGATTGTTCACGCCGCAGCCGTTCAGCTCCTTCACCAGCACTTCCCAGTTGTCGGGGCTGAAGAACCAGAACAGGCCGGAGTTCGCGCTCGCGCCCGGAACCACCGTTCCGTTGCCGCGGTTGCCGCTGAAGTCCACCCAGCGCGTCGACACGAGGTACTTGCCTTCCAGGCAGAGCGCCGTCGTGCTGCCCGATCCGCAAGACGCGATGGCCGGCGGCGCGAGGAAGCCGCCCGATCCGACGATCGCACCGTTGCGATTGCCGAACGGATCGTTCGCGTTCGCATCGAAGTGATAGACGGAGAGCGCCCCGCCGCTGGTGAGCGGCTTGTTGATCGACTCCCGGAGCTGAGCCTTCGTCCGGGCCACGTTCCAGAAACGCACTTCGTCGTACGAGCCGTGGGCCGTGAAGGCCCAGTTCACGTCGCTGCCGATGCGCACTTCCGCGGTGCTGGACGTCATCGGCCCGGTCTCGGCGTGGGACGCGACTTCCTCGCCGTCGATGTAGTGCTTGCGCACGGTGCCGTCGTACGTCACGGCCACGTGATGCCACTCGCCTCTTCCGAGTGTGCCTCCGTCGAAGTTCGAGCCGGCGCCTTTGATGTACGAGCGCAGCGTCGTGCCGCACACGCCGATCCACCACGCCTGCGTGTAGCCCTTACCGGCGATGCTCGAGCAGCCGGTGCCGGTGTTCGTCGTCGGGTTGTCATCGCTCACGGCGATCCAACCCTCGAACGTGAATCCGGTCGTGAAGTCGAAGCCGGCCGGCGGGATCGCCACGTAAGTGTGGCCGCTGTTCAGAGCGAGATACGAGTTGAAAGGCTGCGCCGCGGCGGGAAACGCGAGCAGCGCAACCATCGGGACAAGGAGCATGAGCACGGAGCGGGAACGGGTCATCCGGATCCTCCAATCGATTGTCGTGATGCGCAGCATGATGCATCCAAAATCGGGGGCTCGCTGTGATGCATGCAACAAAAAAGGCGCCGCGGAATCCCGCGACGCCTTCCTAGTGAGTCGGAGTCGAGTTTCGTTACACGGTGACGGCTTCGCCGAGGCCGGCGGCCGCGCGGAGCGCGTCAGCCTTGTCGGTCTGTTCCCACGAGAAGTCCGGCTCGTTGCGGCCGAAGTGGCCGTAAGCCGCGGTCTTCTTGAAGATCGGGCGGCGCAGACGGAGCGACTCGATGATGCCCCGCGGCGTCATCTGGAAGTGCTCGCGCACCAGGTCGACGATCTTCGCCCGCTCGACGCGGCCCGTGCCGAACGTGTCGACATAAACCGACACCGGCTCGGCCACGCCGATCGCGTAGGCCAGCTGCACTTCGACCTGATCCGCGATGCCGGACGCGACGAGGTTCTTCGCGATGTAGCGGGCCATGTAGCAGGCCGAGCGATCGACCTTCGTGGGGTCTTTGCCCGAGAACGCGCCGCCGCCGTGACGTCCCCGGCCGCCGTACGTGTCGACGATGATCTTGCGGCCGGTGAGGCCGGTGTCGCCCTGCGGGCCGCCGGTCACGAAACGGCCGGTCGGGTTGATGTGGAACTTCGTGTCTTTGTCGAGCAGCTCGGCCGGGACGACGGGACGGATGATCTTGTCGATCACGGCGTCCGAGAGGTCGCGGTGGCTGACGCTCGGAGAATGCTGGGTCGAGATGACGATGGCCGACGCGCGCAGCGGGCGGCTGCCCTCGTACTCGATCGTGACCTGCGACTTGCCGTCCGGACGGAGGAAGTCGAGGTCGTTCGCCTTGCGCACTTCCGCCAGCTTGCGCGCGAGGTTGTGCGCGAGCGTGATCGGCAGCGGCATCAGCTCTTCGGTCTCGCGGCAGGCGAAGCCGAACATGAGGCCCTGATCGCCGGCGCCGCCGGTGTCGACGCCCTGGGCGATGTCGGGCGACTGCGGATCGATGGACGAGATGACGGCGCACGTCTCGCTGTCGAAGCCGTACTTCGCGCGCGTGTAGCCGATCTCGCGGATGGTGTTGCGGACGATGGAGGGAAAGTCGACGTAGGTCTTGGTGGTGATCTCGCCCGAGATCATCGCCAGACCGGTGGTGACGAGCGTTTCACACGCTACGCGTCCGACCGGATCTTCGGCCAGTACGGCGTCGAGAATCGCATCCGAAATCTGGTCTGCGATCTTGTCCGGATGCCCCTCGGTAACACTTTCCGAGGTAAAGAGGTGCCTGTCATTCGCCATGAATTGCGCTCCTGCGGAAGAATCGCCGAATCCTAGCATGGCGGGCAACCTCTCGGCCCCTCCTTTGCACTTCGGCCCGCCTGATGCTGAAGCCTCGGAACATCGGCGCCTACCGCGACCTCCTCATGCTGTTCACCAAATATGGGCGGAAGGATTTCCGTCTTTCGCTCGATCCGGGGGAGCTGCTCTCTCCGGAAGAGGAGACGCCGTCGGAGCCGGACGTCCAGAAACGGGCCGAGGCGTTCGCCAAGGCGCTCAAGGAGATGGGCCCGACGTACGTGAAATTCGGGCAGGTCCTCTCGACCCGGCCGGACGTCGTCCCCCCCGAGTACATCGCCGCGCTCGAGCAGTTGCAGGACAGCCTCGAGCCTTTCTCGTTCGCTGAAGTCGAGAAGACGGTCGAGGAAGAGCTCGGGATCCGGATCTCCAAGGCATTCGAATCCTTCGATTCCACTCCCCTCGCCGCCGCCTCCCTCGGCCAGGCGCATCGCGCCGTGCTGCGCGACGGGCGGGAAGTCGTGGTCAAGGTCCAGCGGCCGAACGTACGCGATCAGGTACGCAAGGATCTCGAGGTGTTCTCGGACATCGCGACGACGCTCGAAGAGCACACGGAGCTCGGGCGGAAGATGAACCTCGTCGGCGCGATCGAACAGGCCCGCATCATCCTGATGACGGAGCTGAACTATCTCCAGGAAGCTCGCAACGCGGAGCTCTTCCGCGAGAATCTGAAGGCGTTCCCGGAGATCTACGTCCCGACCGTCGTGCACGACTACAGCTCGTCGCGCGTGCTGACGACCGAGCTCGTGAAGGGGCGCAAAGTCTCGAAGCTGACCCCGCTGGCGTTCGTCGAAGGCGACTACGCGAACCTCGCCGCCGTGCTGACGCGCGCGTACCTCAAGCAGATCTGCGTCGATGGCGTATGGCACAGCGATCCCCATCCAGGCAACGTCTTCCTCCGCCACACCGACGAAGGACCGCAGCTCGTGCTGCTCGACTTCGGCATGGTCGGGCGCATCAGCGGCGAGCTGCAGGACGAGATCATCAAGCTCCTTCTCGCGGTGTCGTCGAATCGCGGGAACGATGTGGCCGAGGCTTGTGCGCGGATGTCGGAGATCCAGGAAGGGTTCGACGCCATCAAGTTCGCGCACGAGATCGGGACGCTCGTCGCCCAGGTCCACGATGCGAACGCGCAACAGATCAACACCGGCCAGCTGATCTTCAACGTGATCGCGGTCGCGAACAACAACGAGCTGAAGGTGGCCGCGGAGCTGGCGATGCTGGCCAAGACGCTGCTCCACATCGACGGCATCACGAACAAGCTCGATCCGCAGTTCGATCCGCAGAAGGTGATCGGCGAGTACGCCGAGCAGCTGATCGCGCAGAAGCTGCAGCAGAAGTTCAACCCGCGGAACTTCTATCCCGCGCTGCTCGATCTCAACCAGCTTGCGATCGACTTTCCGCATCGCGCGCGGGAGATCATCGACCTCACCGCCGCCGGCCGGCTCACGTTCGGGATCAAGCTCGCCCAGGCCGAGGAGCTGCTGGCGGGGATGCACAAGATCGCCAATCGGATCACGGTCGGAGTGGTGATCGCCGCGCTGCTGATCGCGTCGTCGATGATGATGCGCGTCTATCCGACGATCGCGCTCTTCGGATACGTCGCCGCAGCTCTCACCGCCGCGTACCTCGTCATTTCCATCCTGGTTCAGGATCGCCGCGACCGCGAGAAGGTGGGCGTCAAGGGAAAATAAACGCAGGGCCGGCTCTCCCGCCGACCCCGTTTCGATGCTGGGCCGGCTGGAGAGCCGGCCCTACATTTTTACTGCCCGCCTTGTTCGTCGAGATCGCTTCGGCCCTTGCTCATCGCCACCTGCTCCTCCCGCGAGACCGTGTCGCTCTCGAAGATATAGACATCCGTCCCTACCTTCGCCGCGCTGTACACCTGCGCGAGCATGTCGGCCGGCAGGCGGATACAGCCGTGCGAGACCTTCTGGCCGATCGACTTCGGATCGTCGGTTCCGTGGATGAGAATGCCGTCGCCGAGGTCGAGGGCGTACTTGCCCAGCTTGCCTTTGATGTAACGCTTCGGCGAGTCGGGCGCCGGCACCTTCTCGCCCGCTTCGAGGAAAGCCCAATCCGGTTTGCGCCAGATCGGATCCTCGAGCTTGCGAAGCACTTTCATCTTGCCCCGCGGCGTGTGGAAGAGCCACGTCTTGCCTGCCTTCTTGAGCACCTTGCCGCTGCCCGTGGCAGCAGCCGAGGAGTTGACGAGCTCTCCGTCCTGGAAGAGATAGATACGATTGCGGGAAACGTCGACGGTGATCACCGTGCCGTCTTTCGGAGCATCGTCCGGCAGGCCTTCGACTTGGGCTTCACAACGTCCGAACTGCCACCAATGACAATTTTCGGCGTACGACTGGGGTGCGGCGAACAGCAGGCTGGCGGCGAGTGCGACCGGGGCCAGCGACTTGGAGATCGGGTTCAAGGAATCCACCCTCCCATTCGAATTTGCTGCGAATAACTAGTGCGAGATCGACGCCAGTTTTTCGCGGACGGGAGCGCCGCTATCGCATGTAAATTCTGTAAGATGGGAGGCCATGACCGATTCCACGATCGATGCGAAGCCGCACCCCACTCTGGCCGACTGGTACGGAGAAGACGCCGCCCGCCAGGGCTACATCAATCGCCTCTTCGACAAGGGCTCGACGCACTACGACTGGGTGAACGCGGTGATGTCGTTCGGCTCCGGCTACCGCTATCGCGATGAGGTCCTTCACCGGACGAAGCTGCAGCCGGGCATGCGGGTGCTCGACGTCGCGTGCGGTACCGGCCCGGTCGCGGTCGCGGCGAAGCGGATCGTCGGTCCGAGCGGGCGGGTGGTGGGAGTGGATCCGAGCCGGGGCATGCTGAACGTCGCGCGCCAGAAGGTCGACGCCAACTTCGTCGAAGCGCTCGGCGAAGCGCTCGCCGTCCGCAGCGAATCATTCGATCTCGTGACGATGGGGTACGCGTTGCGCCACGTGAGCGATCTGCTCGCCGCGTTCGGCGAGTACCGGCGCGTGCTCAAGCCCGGCGGCCGCGTCGTCATCATGGAGATCGCCCTCCCTGAATCCCGCCTCCGCCGCCGTTTCCTCGGCTGGTACATGGGCCGCGCCGTGCCGCTCATCACGCGTTGGGGAACCGGCAGCCGCGACGCCGAGCAGATGATGCGCTACTACTGGGACACGACCGAGCAGTGCGTGCCGCCCGCAACGATCCTCGCCGCGCTGCGCGACGCCGGCTTCCGCGAGGTACGCCGAGACGTGCAGTGGAGCATGTTGTGCGAGTACCACGGCGTGCGCTGAGCGTTTAAGATTGCGTCGCCGCGCTTTTCGAGGCCCTGTAGCTCAGCAGGATAGAGCAGCGGTTTCCTAAACCGTTTGTCGGAGGTTCGAGTCCTCTCAGGGCCACCAATGGTTACTAGTTGCTGGTTGCTGGTTACTTGCGCAGATGCGCCTGGAACCGCGGAGGCGCAAGTAACCAGCAACCAACAACCAGCAACTCCGATCATCCCACCGATGCCGTCACGACTGCTTCCTTGATCATCGCCACGAGGTTCGCGATGTCGTAAGGCTTCATGATCGACGGCACTCCGCGGCGGCGAACATCATCCAGAGCGCGGGCATCGGCGTGGCCCGTGGAGAAGATGACCGGCAGCGTCGGTGCCGCGTTGCGCAGCAGCTCGTAGACATCG
>JAFAVZ010000027.1 GCA_019242175.1 Acidobacteriota bacterium | reverse complement strand
AACAATCCGACCGGCGGCGTGCTGCCGGCGCGCGGCATCGAACGGCTGCTCGCGGCCGGGGCAACGGTGTTGTTCGACCGCGCGTACGGCGACTTCGCCGGCGACGCGCTGCCGCCGCTGCACGACCGCCTCGTCACGTTCTCGACGTTCTCGAAAGCATGGGGCCTCGCCGCGCTGCGCGTCGGCTGGCTCGCCACGACCGCCGCGACGGCGCGCGAAGTGCGCAAGGTGAAGTTGCCCTATTCGCTGAACGTGCTCAGCGAGTCGATCGCCGCCGCCGCGCTCGAACACCGTTCGTTGCGCGACGCGAACGTGGCGGCGACCGTCGCCGAACGCGAGCGCGTGTTCGCCGCGATGCGGCCGCTCGTCGCTGAGGTGTTCCCATCCTCCGCGAACTTCCTCGCGTTTCGCCCGCGCGGCAACGCGAAGGAGTTGTTCGAAGAGCTGTGCGGACGCGGCATCCTGATCCGCGACATCACCAGCGCGATTCCGAACGCGTTGCGCGTGTCGATCGGCAGCCGCGAACAGAACGACCGATTTCTGGAGGCACTCGATGACGCGACGCGCTGAGCTCTCGCGCACCACGAAGGAAACGTCCGTGCAGGTCGCGCTCGACCTCGACGGCAGCGGCGCGGCGCGCATCCAGACGCCGGTCGGGTTCCTGTCCCACATGCTCGATACGATCGCCCGCCACGCGCGCTTAGATCTCGATGTGCCCGCCGTCGGCGACACGCACATCGACTATCACCACACCGTCGAAGACGTCGGCCTCGTCCTCGGCGAAGTCTTCGCCCAGGCGCTTGGCGACAAACGCGGCATCCGCCGCTTCGGCCACGCCTACGTGCCACTCGACGAAGCGCTCGCGCGCGTGGTCGTCGACTTCGCCGGCCGCCCATTCCTCGTGTTCGAGGCGCCGATCGACCGCGAGATGCTGCTCATCCACAAGGACTTTCCGTTCGCGCTCGTGGAGGAGTTCTTCAAGTCGTTCGCGAACAAGTGCGCGTGCAACATCCACGTGGATCTGATCCGCGGACGCAACGGCCATCACGCCGCGGAGGCGATCTTCAAGGCGTTTGCGGTCGCGGTGCGCGCGGCAAAGGAAGTGGTGGGCGATGCAATTCCGAGCACGAAGGGCGTGATATGAGCGGGCCCGGCGCGCTGCGCTGGTTGGCCAAGCCTTCACCAGGTTTCGAGCCCTCGCCGGCCTCGGCGAAGGTCATGACTTCGCACGCAAGGGTGGCGGCGTGGGGGCGGGCTTCAGCCCGTCCCGGACCAGCGAAAGCCGGTCCCGACATCGACGTCATCCTGAGCCCCGCAGAGGGCGAAGGATCCGCACCTTCAGGCGCGGCGCAAGATCGGGACGGATCCTTCGCCGTCTCTGCGGCTCGAGACACGGTCGTGACGCTCATCGACTCACCGGTGGCGAACACGGCGAACATCGCGCGCGCCTTGCGCGCCGTCGGCGCTTCCCTCACGATCACCGCCGATCCAGCAGAAATCGCCGCCGCATCGAAGCTGGTGTTGCCCGGCGTCGGCAGCTTCGGTGCGGCGATGCGTTGGCTGTCTTCGACGACCGTCGATGGCGCGATCCGCGGCGCGGTCGCACGCGGCGCGTCGCTCCTCGGCATCTGCGTGGGGCATCAACTGCTGTTCGAGTCGTCATCGGAGATGGGCGTGACTCAGGGGCTTGGATTGCTGCGCGGCGGGGTGCGCCGCTTCGAGAGCTCGTTGCCGGTGCCGCAGATCGGCTGGAACCGCGTCCGCTCCAACGGCTCGCCGCTGTTTCGCGACATCGCGTCCGGCACGCCGTTCTACTTCGTGAACTCGTACGCCGCCTTCTCGGCCGAGGACGCGATCGGCGAGGCGTCTTATGGCGAGCCGTTCATCGCCGCCGCGCAAAACGATCGCGTGTTCGGCGTCCAGTTCCATCCCGAGAAGTCGTCGCGCGCCGGGCTGCAGGTGCTGAGGAACTTCGTCGCGTGGACGTGATCGCCGCGCTCGATCTGCTCAATGGCCGCGACGTCCTCCTCACACGCGGCGACTTCGCCACGGCG
>JAFAVZ010000545.1 GCA_019242175.1 Acidobacteriota bacterium | reverse complement strand
GCCGCTGCTCCTGCCGGGAGATCCTTCGGTGTCTCCGCGCCTCAGGATGACAAACGTAGGTCCGGCTCTCAGCCGGCCGCAGTCGAGCACGATGCGGCGGGCGTCGCCCGTCGCGACGATTCGTCACGGGGCCGGCAGGAGAGCCGGCCCTACGTTGATCACGAAGAAGGCCAAGCCTCGGCCGCGAGCCCTCCTGTCATCCTGAGCCCCGTAGACGGCGAAGGATCTCCTGCCATGGGCGCCGCTGCTCCTGCCGGGAGATCCTTCGGCGTCTCCGCGCCTCAGGATGACAAACGTAGGTCCGGCTCTCAGACGGCCGCAGTCGAGCATGATGCGGCGGGCGTCGCCCGTCGCGACGATTCGTCACGGGGCAGGCTGGAGAGCCGGCCCTACGTTGATCACGAAGAAGGCCAAGCCTCGGCCGCGAGCCCTCCTGTCATCCTGAGCCGCGCAGACGGCGAAGGATCTCCCGCCACGGGCGCCGCTGCTCCTGCCGGGAGATCCTTCGGCGTCTCCGCGCCTCAGGATGACAAACGTAAGGCCGGCTCTCAGCCGGCCGCAGTCGAGCACGTTGCGGCGGGCGTCGCCCGTCGCGACGATTCGTCACGGGGCAGGCTGGAGAGCCGGCCCTACGTTGATGACAAAGGCTGCCTCTCCTGCCACGCGGGCATCGAGCCGATGCACGTCTCCGGCGCGGTCCGTCTCGGTTGCACCGACTGCCACGGCGGCGACGGCGCCGCGACCACGAAAGAAGCGGCGCACGTGAAGCCGCGTCATCCCGAGATCTGGAAAACGTCCGCGAATCCGCAGCGCACTTACACCGCGCTCCTCCAGGAATCGCCCGAGTTCGTGAAGTTCGTCAACCCGGGCGACCTCCGCGTCGCATCGGAAGTCTGCGGTCCCTGCCATCTCGCCCAAACGCTCGCCGTGCCGCGCAGCACGATGACGACCAGTGCGGTCTTCTGGGCCGCGGCGCCGTACGCGAACGGCATCCTGAGCCGCAAGCAAGGCCTGCTCGGCGAGAGCTACAACCGCGACGGCAAGCCGCAGGCTCTGAAGCCCGCGTATCCGCCGACGCCCGACCAGATCGCGAAAGGCGCGTTGCCGATGCTGGTGCCTCTGCCGCGTTGGGAGATCACCCAGCCGGGGGAGTACTTCCGCGCGTTCGAGCGCGGCGGCATCGCCGGCTCGACGCAGCCGCCGGAGATCGGCAATCCGCGCAGCGAAGACGAAGCGGGCCGGCCGGACATCCGCCTCGGCAACCGCGGCCGCGGCAGCGGCCTGCGCATCTCGCCCGGCCTCCTCAACATCCACAAGACGCGCCTCAACGATCCGCACCTGTCGTTCCTCGGCACGAACGATCATCCCGGCGACTACCGGTCGTCCGGCTGCACCGGATGCCACGTCGTGTACGCGAACGATCGCGATCCGCTCCACTCCGCGCAGTACGCGGCGTTCGGCAACAACGGGATGTCGATCACCGGCGATCCGACGATCCCGAAGAACGAGAAAGGCCATCCGCTGCGCCATCAGCTGACGCGCGCAGTGCCCACGAGCCAGTGCATGTCCTGCCACATGCACCAGCCCAACTCCTTCGTGAACACCTACCTCGGCTACACCATGTGGGACTACGAGACGGACGCCGAACTGCTCTGGCCGAAGAAGCAGAAGCATCCGACGGAAACGGAGAAGCGCGCGAGCCTGGCCCATAATCCGGAAGGGGCGGCGGTGCGCGGGCTCTGGACGGACGTCGATTTCCTGGAGCGCGTGACGAGCCTGAATCCGCAGGCGAAGAACACGCAATTCGCTGACTATCACGGCCACGGCTGGAACTTCATGGCGGTGTTCAAACGCGACCGCCACGGCAATCTCCTCGATGCTGATGACCGACAGGTCGCGTTCGACGATCCGCAGAAGTTCGCGAAGGCCGTCCATCTGCGCGACATCCATCTCGAGAAGGGGATGCACTGCGTCGACTGCCACTTCTCGCAGGACGAGCACGGCAACGGGCAGCTGTACGCCGAGTACGGAGACAACATCGAGATCGAGTGCCAGGACTGCCACGGCAGCGTGCAGTCGTACGCGACGCTGCGCACGAGCGGCCCGGCCGCTCCGCCGGGCGGTACCGACCTGCGCGGCGGCACGACGTCGTTCGGCCGCCTGCGTTTCGCGTGGGTCAACGGCAAGCTGTTCCAGCGCTCGATGCTGACGAAAGACCTGGAGTGGGAAGTGATCCAGGTGAAGGACTCGGTGACGCCGGGCAACGCGCACTACAACGAGCGGAGCGCTTACGCGAAGACGATCAAGAACGCGGACGGAGGCCTCGCGCACACCGACGCGAAGATGACGTGCTACGCGTGCCATACGTCGTGGATGACGTCGTGCAGCGGTTGCCATCTGCCCCAGGAGCAGAACGCGAAGACGGCGACGCAGCACTTCGAAGGCGACGAGACCCGCAACTACGCGTCGTACAACCCCCAGGTGATCCGCACCGACGTCTTCATGCTCGGCGTGAACGGCACGACGAAAGGCCATCGCCTCGCGCCGGTGCGGTCGTCGTCGGCGCTCGTGCTGTCGTCGACGAATGCGTTGCGCGATCGCATCTACATCCAACAACCGCCGATCTCTGCGCCCGGCTACTCCAGCCAGGCGTTCAACCCGCACGTGCCGCACACGGTGCGCAGCCGGGAGACGCAGGGCTGCGGCAGCTGCCACGTGACGCGCCAGAATGACAACAACGCGTGGATGGCCCAGCTGCTGTTGCAGGGAACGAACTTCGTCAACTTCGTCGGCCGCTACGCCTACGTGGCGGAAGGGGAGGGCGGATTCGAAGCCGTCGCCGTCACGGAATGGGATGAGCCGCAGGCGGTGATCGGCTCGTCGCTCCATCGCATCGTCTATCCCGACGACTACGCGAAGCATCAGGCGAAGAAGCTGGAGTTGCAGACGGCGCATCACCATCGCGGCGACGCGCGCACGATCCAGGTCCGCGGCGAATACGCGTTCGCCGCGAACGGCGAGGAAGGCTTCGAGGTCTACGACGTGGCGAACGTCGACAACAAGGACTTTTCGGAGCGCCTCGTCTCCGCGCCGGTCTCGCCGATCGGACAACGCACATTCGTGAAGACGAAGTTCGCGTCGGCGGTCGCCTTGCCGACGACGATGCCGATGGCGCCGAACCGCAAGACGCAGTTCGCGCCGGAGAACGAAGAGCAGCCGATCCATCCGCTCTACAAGTACGCGTACATCG
>JAFAVZ010000537.1 GCA_019242175.1 Acidobacteriota bacterium | reverse complement strand
ATTCCTCATCTACTTCCCTTCCTTTCGTTGTTTGGGTTTTACGCGGGCAAGGGCGGTTGCAACGGGCGGCTCCGTGCCGCGGTAGCCGGCACGCACCCGCACGGCGCGGACGCGCCCCGCGAGCTGCAACGAAATGCGGCGATACTTTACTGCACCCTTTCCGGTGGGGGTGAAGCCGATCAGATACTGCGCGCGGAGGTTGTGCTCGAGCGCATCGACGGCGCTCGCGAGCTGCACCGGCTCGATGCCGAGCGAGAGCTTGCCGCCCGTGAGCTGCGCGACGTAGGCGAGCAATTCGATCTCCGCACCTTGCTCCTTTGCGCCGGCCGTCGCGTCTTCGCGCAGGCCGAGCGGATAGATGGGGATGGAGACGCCTTCCAGGCGCCCGGCGATGTCCGCGCGCGTCAGCTTCGACGCGTTGTCGAGGCCGTCGCTCAGGAGGATGATCGCGCGCGTCGTGTTCCGGCCGAGGCGGCTTCGCTCCGGCATGGTGGCGAGGGCGTCGAAGAACGCGGTCTTGCCGAACGGCTGCACGGTGCGCATCGCGCGCGTGATCGCGCTCGAGTCTTCGGTGAACGGCACGAGCTCCTTCGCTTCGTCGTCAGAGAAGAGCCAGAGCGAGTAGTCGTCGCCTGGTTTGCGGCGGGCGAGGAGGGCGGCGACGGCGGAACGCGCGGCGTCCATCTTCCCGGCGAGGGCCATCGAGCCCGAGCCGTCGAGGAGGATCGTGAAAGAGACCGGCTCGTTCTGCGACGGCTCGAACATGTCGCTCTTCACCGGCACGCCGTCGACGAGGAGGGCGACTTCTTTCTGCTTGAGGTCGGTGAGGGGCGCGCCCTTCGACCCGAGGACGGTGAAGGGGATCATGACGTAGCTCACGGAGACCGAGTCGGTGAGCGTCTGCGGGGGAGCGTCGGGGAGAGTTTCGACAGCTTGGGCGTGCGCTACACCGGGAATCGCCGCGAGGGCGAACGCGATCAGCAAGCGTCGCATGAGCGCAAATAACACTCGAAGCGGAGGCGACGATTTCAACCCTTCTTGAGCGGGACGAAATCGGGGTTGTCCTGGTGCCGCCGTTCCCACTTCAAAAAGTCGTAGTAGCCGCAACGGGCGCGGTCCGGATACTCGTGGCAAACCCCGGGCCGGGCCTCGTAAATGGTGCAGCGGCGCGACTTCTGGTCGAGAAACATGCAGATCGACCCGTAGTACTTGTCCTTCTGATGGCGAAGGACCTGTTCGCCCTCCACCGTTTTCGTGAAACGGCGCTGCGCGACCTCCGGCGTGATGCCGAAGTGCTTCGCCAAACGGCTGAGGTCGCGTTTGCTGACGATGATGCGATCGTAGCTGCAGCAGTACGCAGGGCACTTCGAGCAGTCGTACTGCGGCTTCACGTCCATCGTTGAGGGCCAGTTTACGATGGCACTCGCCCGCTGCAACGGTATTTTCCATGTAGGGCCGGCTCTCAAGCCGGCCCCATGAAGTATGGTCGCGGCGGGCGGCGCCCGCCGCATCATTCCTGACTGCGGCCGGCCGAGAGCCGGCCCTACGTTTCTGTGAGCCGGCTGGAGGGCCGGCCCTACGTTTCGGGCTGGTACGGATCCTTCACCGTCTTTGCGCTTCAGGATGACACGCCGCCTCCTCCTTCCCCTCCTCGCCGCATTCCTCGCCAGCGCCTGTTGCCGTTCGCTCGACCGCCTCGTCGATCCGCATCTGCTCGTGCTGCGTTCCGCGCGGACGTACGAGCATGCGGCGTCGCACGAAGTCACCATCGAGCGCTACGAATGGCATGACGCGGCGCGCAATCGCGACGTCCCGGTCACGATCTACGTCCCGCACGGCGAGGGGCGATGGCCGGTCGCCGTCTTCTCCCACGGCATCGGCGAAGACCGCGACTCCTACGCATACCTCGGCCGCGCACTCGCCGAACGCGGCTACCTCGCGGTGCACGTCACGCACGCGGGCACGGACAAGGCGATGTTGAAGAAGGGCTATCGCTTTCTCTACCGCGCGACGAAGGACAAGCAGAACTGGGTGAACCGCCCGCGCGACGTCTCCTTCGTTCTCGATCAGCTCCGCGAACGTAAAGACGTTGACCTTTCCCGCGTTGCCGCCGTCGGACACTCGGCCGGCGCGTTCACCGTCCTCGCGCTCGCCGGCATGCGCATGACGGACGGCTCGCTGCAGGACGATCGCGTGAAGGTCGGCGTCGCGATCTCGATGCCGAAGATGGAAGGCGTCGTGCCGCCGGGCGGCTACGACGGCATCGCGATCCCCGTCCTGCACATGACCGGCACCTGCGACACCTCGCTCATCTACCGCACCTTCCCGCGCGATCGCCGTGTGCCGTTCGAACAGACGCACGCAACGCATCAGTACCTCGTCACGCTCGAGCACGTCAGTCACGACACGTTCTCGAACGTCGACGATCCGCATCACGCGGAGATCGCGCAGCTCGTCGTCGCTTTCCTCGACGCGCAGCTCCTCGGCAAAGACGACGCGCGCCGGTGGTTCGATGAAGGTGGCGTGCGCGTCGAACGAAAGTGAGATGATCTCAAGCCTATGGATCACGCCGTATCGCTCGTGCAGGCGTACCTTCAACTCAACGGCTACTTCACTTCCGCCGAATATCCGATCATCGCGGGCGCGGGACGCAACGGGTTCCGCACCATCACGGACATCGACGTCCTCGCGTTCCGATTCCCCACCGGCCTGCCGCTCTCGCAGGGCCGCCGCACGCCGCAAGGCCTCGACGTCACCAGCGACCTCGATCCCGGCCTCGGCGTCGCTCCCGAAACGATCGACATGATCATCGGCGAGGTGAAGGAAGGGCGGGTCGGCATCAACACCGGCATCCGCGATCCGCAAGTCCTCAAAGCGGTGATCGGCCGCTTCGGCAACAGCGGCGACGAAGACCGCGTCGTCACGGAGCTCATCGACCGCGGCTCGGCGTCGCTGCCGAACGGCTACGTCGTGCGCCTCATCGCGTTCGGCGCGTTCCCGCCCGGCGCCCCCGTCCCGCCCTGCCGCATCATCAGCCTCGGCCACGTCCTGGCGTTTCTGCAGCAGTACGTGCGCCGCCACTGGAACGTGCTGCGCCATCTGCAGTTCAAGGATCCGGCGTTCGGCTTCCTGATGACGATGGAGAAGGCGCGACGCGGCGGCGCGGGGAGGCGAGGCGACAACGGCGTGGAAGTCGTCCCCGCGGTAGGCGAGGAGCGGCCGCGGCGTCCGCCCGCGCCACCTGCGGAAGAACGACCGCGCCGGCGCTGACAACGTGAGGACGGGCTTCAGCCCGTCCCCACGTTTCACGTCCTCGCGATTTGCACTGCCACGTCATTTCGTCGCGATCCGTGCTGACAACGTAGGGGCGGGCTTTCGCCCGTCCGGGCCGGCTGAAGCCGGCCCCTACATTTCACGTCATCGCGATTTGCACTTCCACGTCACTCGTCGCGATCCGTGTGACAACGTAGGGGCGGGCTTTAGCCCGTCCGGGCCGGCTGAAGCCGGCCCCTACATTTCACTTCGTCCCGATTTGTAC
>JAFAVZ010000395.1 GCA_019242175.1 Acidobacteriota bacterium | reverse complement strand
CAAACGAACGCGAGCTCCTCGGGGCCGATGACGCCGATCGCGAGCTTCTCATCGAGCGCGATGCGAATCTGCGGCGCGGTGAGCGGCCCAAGCACGAGGATCGGCGCCTGGATGCCGCCGCGGCGCAACACGAGTGCTTCTTCCAGGAGTGCGGTCGCGATCATCGCGACCTTGTCTTCGCACGCGCGGGCGAGCGGCAACGCGCCGTGGCCGTAACCGTCGGCTTTCAGCACCGCGACGAGGCGCGCCGTCTCGGGAAGCAACGAGGTGATCGTCCGCACGTTGCGGAGGAAAGTGGGGATGCTCACATCGGCCCACGTGGGCCGCGACTCATGCACTCCAGACATGCAGGTTCTGTCCATTCATGGGGCGGGAGAGATCGGAGGCGAGGAAAAGAATCGTTTCCGCGACTTCGGCGGGCGTCATCGAAGCCGGCGAGTGGTTGCTCACCGCGGCCCACATCGGTGTATCTACGGATCCGGGGCTGACGGAGTTCACGCGCACACCGGCGTCGCGAGTCTCCACCGCCAGCGCCTCGGTCAGCGAGATCAGCGCGCCTTTGCACGCCGCATACGACGTGAAGCCGGGGAACTTCTCCGTTCCGGGCACACCGGAGATCGACGCGACGTTGACGATCGCGCCACGGCGGCTCGCGATCATCTGCGGCAACGCGCGGCGGCACATCAGATACGCGCCGCGGACGTTCACCGCGAACGCGAGCTCCCATTCGTCGAGCGGGATGGCGACGAGCGGCTTCGGATCGATCGTCCCGGCGTTGTTGACGAGGATCTCGCACGGTCCGAAACGAGCTTCGACGGCGGCGAACAGGTTCTCCACGGCGTTCGGATCGGAGACGTCGCCGGGGAAGGAAAGGATGCGGTCGGGGTGTGCGGAGGCGATCGCGCCAAGCTTTTCCGCGGAGCGCGCCATGATGCCCACGAACGCGCCGCGCGACGCGAGCAGCTCCGCGGTCGCCCGCCCGATCCCGCTCGACGCGCCGGTCACGATGGCTACCTTGCCGGCGAACATGAACGCGAGTCTATAATCGCGAACGGCCTTCACGGTACCAACAAATCAAACGAGGAGAGGGAAATGAACTCCGAGCTCAATAACGTGCTCCAGGCCGTCTTCCGATGGGCGCACATCGTTGCCGGCATCGCCTGGATCGGTCACCTCTACTTCTTCAACTTCGTCAACGCCCCGTTCCAGACCAAGATCGACGGTCCCACCAAGAAACTCGTCAACCCCGAATTGATGCCCCGCGCGCTCTTCTGGTTCCGCTGGGGCGCCTTCTGGACCTGGATCACCGGCGTCCTCCTCGGAGGGCTCATCTACTACCACGGCCGCATCGTGTTCGAAGACCCGATGACCGGCAATCCGTGGCTGTGGCTGGCGATCGTGCTCGTCGTACTCGCCGTCGGCTTCGTGCTCTACAACGCGATCATGAAGGCGTTGCCGAACAAGGTCATCGGCGCGGCGATCTCGATGGTGCTCTTCGCCGCGGCGTACTACCTGTTCAAGTACGTCGGGCACTTCGGCGGCCGCGCGCTGTACATCCACGCCGGCATGATGTTCGGCACCACGATGGCGCTCAACGTCTGGATGGTGATCTGGCCGAAGCAGAAGCAGATCCTGACGGCGCTCAAGGCCGGCACGCCGTTCGCGCCCGATTCGCCGGAGGTGAAGATCGCCGGCCTCCGTTCACGCCACAACACGTACATGTCCGTGCCGCTCGTCTTCCTGATGATCAGCAATCACTACCCGACGATGTTCAGCGGCGAATACGCCGACGCATGTCTCGCGGGCGTGATCATCGTGGGCTTCTTCGCGGTGTGGCTGATGTACAAGAAGTCGGCGAAAGTGCAAGGTTTCTAGCGAGCGCGGTGTCATCCTGAACAGCAATGACAGTGAAGGATCCGTACCGATCTCGCGCTACGCATGAAGGTACGGATTCTTCGTCGTCTTTGCGACTCGGAATGACGCTCTTCCGCACATGAAGAGACCCATGAAACTCCTCCAGGTGGACGCCTTCGCGGACGAGCCGTTTCGCGGCAATCCGGCGGCGGTCTGCATCCTCGATCGCGAACGAGACGCGGCGTGGATGCAGAACGTCGCCGCCGAGATGAATCTCGCCGAGACGGCGTTCCTCCTGGAAAACGGTGAAGAGCCGTGGTCGTTGCGCTGGTTCACGCCGGCCGTGGAGGTCGACCTCTGCGGCCACGCGACGCTCGCCAGCGCTCACGTGCTCTGGCAGGAAGGCTTGCTCGCCGCCGGTGCCACCGCGCGCTTCCTGACGCGCAGCGGCCTTCTCACCGCCGATCGCCGCGAAGACCTCATCGAGCTCGACTTCCCGGTCAAGAAGTCGGACCCCATCGAGCCTCCCGCCGATCTCCTCGCAGCGCTCGGCGTGACGAATCCGATCTGGGTCGGGCGCAATCAGTTCGACTTCCTCGTTCAGGTCGATTCCGAGGCGACGGTTCGCGCGCTGGAGCCCGATCACGCGCGCTTGCGCAAGCTCGACGTACGCGGCGCGATCGTCACCGCGGCATCGTCGCAGTACGACTTCGTGTCGCGCTTTTTCGCGCCCGGGTCGGGCATCGACGAGGATCCGGTTACCGGCTCCGCCCACTGCGCGCTCACGCCGTTCTGGTCCGAGCGCCTCGGCAAGACCGAAATGGTCGGCTATCAGGCTTCGCCGCGCGGAGGCGTCGTACGCGTGCGCCTCGTGGGCGATCGCGTGAAGCTCGGCGGCCGCGCAGTGACCGTGCTGCGCGGAGAGCTCGTGGTGTGAGCCGGCACGGCCGGCTGCGTTTTTTGGCCAAGCCGTCACGAGGCCGGGCGTTGGAACGCCGTTGAGCGCCATGACATCGATCGAGCCCGCCGATCTCCGCCTCGCCAAAGAGCTGATCCTCGAATACGCGAACGCCACCGGCGTCGATCTTTCGTTCCAGGGATTCGCCGAAGAGATCGACCATCTGGACACGCACTACGAGGTGCTCTTCGTCGCGAAGTTGGATGGCGAGCCGGCGGGCTGCGTCGCGTTGCGACGCATCGACGACGAGACGTCGGAGATGAAGCGCCTCTACATTCGTCCCGCATTCCGCGGCAAAGACCTCGGCCGCGCGCTCGCGACGCACGCGATCGAAGAGGCGCGGCGGCGCGGCTACCGGCGCATGCTCCTCGACACGTTGCCGTCGATGCGCACGGCGATGGCGTTGTACGAGTCGCTCGGCTTCGTCGACGTTCCGGCGTATCGATACAACCCGATCGAAGGCACGCGATACGTGGAGCTGGCCTGGTGAGCGGACGTCCCGTCCGCCTGCCGCGGCCTCGAATGACGGCATGCCGTTGCCGACAAGCGCGACGGCGACAGGATGCGACTGTCATCCTGAACAGCGAAGACTGTGAAGGATCTCCCGGCACGTGCGCGTCTCGTCCTTGCAGGGAGATCCTTCGCCGTCTACGCGGCTCAGGAGGACACGGAACGATCGCCGAGGCTTTGGCGGGCGGGACGCTCGACGGTTGCGGGCAAGACGCCTGCACTCCAGAATGCACCGCCATGAACATCCGCGAGATGCTCGAGCAGATCGAGCGCGACACGCTCGTGCCGCGCGCGGCCCGCAGCGCCGAAACGCGCGGCCGCGACCGGGAGGAAGAGGAAGACGACCTCCGCCCCTCCTACCAGCGCGACCGCGACCGCATCATCCACTGCAAATCCTTCCGCCGCCTCAAGCACAAAACGCAGGTGTTCCTCGCGCCCGAGGGCGATCACTACCGGACGCGGCTGACGCATGTGCTGGAGGTGACGCAGATCGCCCGCACGATCGCGAAATCCCTCCGCCTCAACGAAGTTCTCACCGAAGCCATCGCCCTCGGTCACGACCTCGGCCACTCCGCATTCGGACATGCGGGCGAGGCGGCGCTGAACAAGCTCGTGAAGGGCGGCTTCGATCATTACCGGCAATCGGTGCGCGTGGTGGAAGTGCTGGAGAACGACGGTCGCGGGTTGAATCTCACGATCGAAGTGCGCGACGGCATTCTGAAGCACTCGAAGGGCGAGAAAGGCGAGCTGCTGCGCACTCGTCCGAAGGCGCGCGCGCTCACGCTGGAGGGCGACATCGTGCGCATCTCGGACATCATCGCGTACGTCAATCACGACATCGACGATGGCATCCGGGCCGGCATCATCAGCGAAGACGACATCCCGCTTCCGATTCGCGAGACGCTCGGCGCGCGTGGCGGCGAACGCATCGACCGCATGGTGCGGGACGTGATCGCGGCGACGATCAGCTGCAGCTACGAGGCGATCATGATGTCCGCCGAAGTGCTCGGCGCGCTGGAGGAGCTGCGGACTTACATGTTCCAGAACATGTATCTCACGCCCGCCGTGCGCGGCGAGTTCGAGAAGGCGCAGAAGATGCTCGCCGCGCTCTTCGAGCACGTGACGGCGCATCCGGAGGATTTCTTCGCGCCGTCCGACGAGCCGGTGGAGCGGCTGGCGATCGACTTCATCGCCGGCATGACCGACCGTTACGCCATCAATCTGTACAACAGACTGTTCATGCCCAAACCGTGGGCATAAAGCAATGAGCGCCGCCCATTACAGACGGCGCTCATTACGAAAGTCTTTACAGACTGGAATTACTTACGCTTGCGCTTCGGCGTATTGACCGCGTCCTTCAGGTCCTTGCCGGCCTTGAAGCGGACGTTCTTGGACGCCGGGATCGTGATCTTTTCCTTGGTGCGCGGGTTGCGGCCTTCGCGCGCCTTGCGGGCGGTCACGGCGAAGCTGCCGAGGCCCGGGATCGAGCAGCGCTCGCCACGCTGGCAGGATTCCGCGATGTGTCCGACGAACGCATCGAACGCGGCCGCGGCCTCCTTCTTGGAAATCCCGGCCTGCTCGGCGATCGCGGTGATGACGTCACCTTTACCTGCCATAGAGTTTCTCTCCTTATGAATGCGCGAAAAACCTGATGTTTTCGCGGTTTTTTCGACAATCTAGGAGAACGATCCGGGATTGTCAACGGGATTTTCCCGAGTCAAATCGAGCGCGTTTTCCTCTTCGATTTCGTCACCGGTGCGCCGCAATTTCCGAGCCGCCTCGAGGTAGTGGAGCACGACGGAAACGAGCTGGCCATGGCTCCAGGTGAACGGCGCGACCGACAACGGCGTGCCGTCATAGGGGTTTAGCTGCTCCGGGAGAATGCAGGACGAAATCGCCTTCGACATCACCCACCGCACAATGTCCAGTGCAGGTTGCAGCTCGTGCGGGCGCGCCGCGCGGGCGACGGCATGTTCGGCCGACCACAATGTGCAGAGGATCCACGGATTTCCCGGAACGCGTTCCATCTCCTCGGAAATCCGGTGATAAGTGTCTCCTTCATAACGAGCTACGCCGCCGACTTCCGTCTTGATCCAGAGCTTTTCGCGCACCGCACGCATCGTCGACTCGACCATCACGCTCGCCGCGGGGAAGACGTCGAAGTAGAAGGCCGCGAAGACCGAGGCGTCGACGGTGCGGTCGATGACGAGCTCGTCACCTTCGACGACCAGGCCGCGCGCGAAACGCGCCTCGTCTTCCAGCCAAAGGTGGCGAACGATCGCGTCCCGCACCTCGGTTGCGGCGTGCTCGTAACGCAGCCGCCGATCCTGATCGTTGAAGAGATTCGCGATCTCCGCGGCCGCGCGCAGGCCGGCGACGACGGCGCAGCAGGTGAACGTGAAGACTCCTTGCCGTTCCTCCCAGAGGTCGAAGCTCGGCTGGGGCAGGCCGGTCTTCTCGTCGCGGAAGGCGACGAGGAACTCGGCCGGCTTCACCACGAGGCGCTGGTAGATGTTGCGCAAGAGGTCGAGATCGCGCGTGCGCTCGTAGTGCCGCGCGACGAGCCAGATCACGAGCGCAGTCTCGTCTTCCTGGATCGGCAGCTGCGGCTTGCCGTCTCGCACCCACGGATGCCAGAGCGAGGCGAGCGTGCCGTCCGGATGGTACTTGTGCAGGAAGTAGCCGTCGTCCTTGATCACCTTGTGCGCGAAGTTGAGGAAGCGCCGCGTGATCTCCGGGAAGCCGGCGCGGTCGAGCGCGTCGCACACGAACGCGGCGTCGCGGGCCCACATGTACGAGTAGTGATCGTTGTGGCCCCACTGGATGTCGGAGTCGTTCGCCGCGAGCACCGCGCCGCCTCGATCGCATTGCGTGCTGAGGACGAGCAGCGAGCGGCGATAGAGATCGGCGATCTCGTCCGGCAACTCGCCGAGATCGACGGCCGGCTTGTTCAGCCACGTGTACCAGTAAGACGCGGTGCGGGCGAGCGCGCGCGACGGCGTCTCCTCGCGCATCGCGCGGTCGAGGTCGCGCACTTCGCCGTAACGGCTGCCGCTGCAGATCCAGTAGTACGTCGTCGCGGTGCCGTTCGGCTCGAGCGCGAGCGGGATGGCGAACGTCGAGTCGACCGCGCCCTGCGCGATCGGCTGCATCGAAAGCGCGCCGTCTTCGGCATCGCGCCACGTGCCGTCGATGCCGCCGATGCCGCTCCGGCCGCACGCATACTCGCCGACGCCGCTCTCGCTGTTGATGAGGACGTAGCGTTTGACCTTGTAGTGGATCAGCGACTGCGACTCGGGATCGAAGTACGCGGTGTCGCCGATCGGATTGCCGTACAGGCTGAAGTCGTGGTGGAGGAAGAGCTTGATGTTGCGCGCGTCGCCGCGCATGTTGCGCACGACGATCTTGCGCAGGAAGACGCTCGCATCGGAATCGACCGCATCGTAGCAACGCAGCCGCAGCCCGAGCTCCTCGGAATCGCAGCGCACATCGGTGACGAGCGTGTCGCGCAGGTAGCCGAGCGACTTGTGCCACGAGGGATCTTCGATCCAGCGCAGCTGGTCGTCTGCCCAGATGCCGAAGCGGAAGGAGGACGCGGCGTGGTTCTCCATCCCGACGTGCGGGAAGTAGAAGTCGGCCATGCGGTAGGACGCGTCGAAGTTGATGAGCAACGAGCCGTTGCCGATGGCGAGGTCGCGAGGCATCAGCGCGCCATCCTAGTGCGCAAGGCGAACGCTGTGAAGCCATCCGCGCCCGATTCGGGCGTGAGGCGCAGCACGCCGTTCTCGATCCACGGCTGCACGCCCTTCGGCGCGAACGGCGCGACGTCGACGCGTTCGTAATCCTTCACCACTTCGTCGTTCTCCTCCGGCTCGAGCGAGCAGGTCGAATAGACGACCGTCTCGCTGGCCAACTCCATCGCCGATGCAAGAAGCTCGCGCTGCAACTTCGCGAACGTCGCGATGTCGGCGTCGCGCAAACGCCATTTGAGCTCGGGATTCTTGCGGATCGTTCCGGTCGCGCTGCACGGCGCATCGAGCAGCACGGTCTTGAACTTGCGGCGGAACGGCGCGTTGCGGCCGTCGCTCACGACGATGCGCGCGTTTGCGCCGATCAGAGGACGCAGCCGCGTAAGTGAGATGTCGTTGCTGACGACGTGCGCGCCGCGTTTCTGCATCACGCGCGTTTTCCCACCCGGCGCCGCGGCGAGATCGAGCACGTCGTCGCTCGTCGCGGCGGCGATCGCGGCGATCACCGCGCTGCCTTCATCGATGCCGTAGAAACCGGCCGACGAGCCGTGCAGCTTCGCGATGCCTTCCACGAGCTGCGACGGCTCGGCGTCCGGCGGCAAATCGCCGTCGATGATGATGTCGGGATACGACAGCACCTGATCCGCCGCGGCGATCTTCGCCGCGCGCTCCGCGCCGTACATGCGCGTCCAGCGCGCGATGAGCCAGTCCGGATGTGCGGTGCGCGTTGCGAGATCGCGCGGCTCGGGCGCCTTGCCATCCGCGATGCGGCGCAGGATCGCGTTCGCGAATCCGCGCGCGCGATGCGGCGCGAGCTCGACCGTCTCGCCGACCGCCGCGTACTTCGCGACGTCCATGAACAGCAGCTGGTAGGCGCCGACGCGCAGCACGTCGCGCACTTCCGGCTCGATCTTCCGTTTCGCCAGCGCGTCGATCGCGAAGTCGAGGCGCGAGCGCCAGCGAAGGACGCCGAGAACGAGGGTGCGGACGAAGCCCGATTCGTTGTGGAGAAGGAGCGACGCGAACGCCGACTCGTGCTCGATGCGGCGGAGGAGATGCAGCGCGCGTTGGCGCTCGCTCACGGCATGCGGTCTCCGGACCGAAGGCTCATCGCGCGCGCGACTTCACCGGCCGGCGCCCGGTTCTTGCCCGGACGCTGCATCGTGAGGATGCGAATCGCGCCGTCGCCCGTCGCGACCGTGACGCCGTCGTCGATGCGCAGGATGGTGCCCGGCGCGCCCAAGCCATCGCCCGGCTTGATGTCGACCAGTTTCAGTTCCGGCGTGAAAAGCCCCGGCCACGGATCGAATGCGCGGAAGCGGTCGTAGATCTGCTTCGCCGGCTGTTCCCAGCGAATCGCGCCTTCCTGCTTGTCGATCTTCGCCGCGTATGTCGCGCGGTCGTGCTCTTGCTCGATCTCCGCCGGCCACTCGCGCAGCACGTTGGCCAATGCTTCGCCGCCGATCTCGGCGAGTCGCTTCGAGAGCGACGGCGTGCGTTCGTCGCGGCCGATCTCCGTCGTCTCGACGGCGAGCATCGGGCCGTGATCGAGCTCGGCGTCGACGCGCATGATCGTGACGCCGGTCGTGAGGTCGCCCGCTTCGATCGCGCGTTGGATCGGCGCCGCGCCGCGCCAACGCGGCAGCACCGAGGCGTGCACGTTGAGGAAGCCGCGTCTCGGGATGTCGAGCAATCGCTGGGGCAGGATCTTGCCGTACGCGACGACGATGCCGACGTCCGGCTGCAGCTTTTCGATCTCACCGAGGAACGCTTCGTCGCGGACTTTCGGCGGCTGCGCGGTCGATAAGCCCAGCTCGCGAGCTCGGACAACCACGGCCGGCGCCTGCATCTTCATCCCGCGGCCCGCGGGCTTGTCGGGCTGGGCCACAACGAGCGCGATCTCGTGCTCGCGCGCGAGCGCGTCGAGCGTGGGCACGGCGAAGTCAGGGGTACCGAGGAAGACGATGCGCATGTTCGCGCGCAAGTGTACGTGCACTGTCATCCTGAGCTGCGCAGACAGCGAAGGATCTCCTGATGCAGGGGAGACGCGCACGTGCCGGGAGATCCTTCGGCGTCTTCGCGCCTCAGGATGACACTTCAGCGCGTCGTCGTTGCGGTGGTCGACGCAGGCGCCTGATCGGGCAGCGTCGTCGACGTCGTCTGCGTCACCGGCTGCGTCGTCGGCCCTTCCGCTCCGGAGCTCGGCTCCGGCTTCGGACCGGGCATCCCCTGATTCGCCGGAGACTGCGCGGAGTTGGTCACCGGGTGGGTCATCGCCGGCGGGTTGTTCTGGTAATCCCGAGGAGGCGGCTCGCCGCGGCAGGCGGCGAGAGCGAGTGCGAGGGCTACGGCAACTGCAATTCGCATCGGATACGGATGAGTTCACGCGCCGTGCCACTCGGCACTACAATCGCCGGATGCGAAAAGCAATAGGGGTTCTCGGTCTCACGCTCCTCTTCGCCGCTGCCGCGTTCGCCCAAACCGCGGACGGCGATCAGCATTGGAACGCCCGCGCCGAAGGTCACCAGGGCGCGAAGGCGATGGCGCAGCACATCGACGCGGCGATCGCCGCCTACCAGAAAGCCGCCGCATCCAATCCGAACGATCTCGAGTCGCGTTGGAAGCTGCTCCGTTCCTATCGTTTCAAAGGCGCGTACACGACGTCGAACAACGACGAGAAGAAGGCGATCTACGCGAACGCGAAGAAGGCCGGCGAAGAAGCGGTGAAGCTCGTCGAGCGCCAGCTCGCCGCGAAGGGCGTGAAGACGCCGGAGAAGGCCGGCGAGAAGCAGGTCGCAGACGTCGCGCGCACGATTCCGGGCGCCGGCGAGGTCTATCTTTGGGACGCCGTGAACTGGGGCGAATGGGCGCTCGCGTACGGCAAGATGGCCGCGGTCCGCGAAGGCGCCGCCGATCGCATCAAGCGCGAGGCGACGATCGCGATGCTCGTCGATCCCAAACTCGAAGCCGGCGCCCCGGCCCGAGTCCTCGGACGCCTCCACGACCAGACGCCGCACGTGCCGTTCATCACCGGCTGGGCTTCGTCGAAAGAGGCGGTCAAGCTGCTGAACGAGTCGCTGAAGGTCGATCCGCAGAACAAGATCACGCGCGTCTTCCTCGCCGAGGCGATGGTGGGGAACGATTCTTCGACGAAGGCGCAGGCGGTGCAGATCCTCAAGGACACGATCGCCGCTCCGAACGATCCGCAGTACGAAGTCGAGCAGCTGCAGGCCGTCGACGATGCGCGGGCGTTGCTCAAGAAGTGGAACTCTTAGCCGGCGAGTTGCTGGTGGGTCGTTGCTGGTTGCTGGTGGCTAGTTGCTTGCGCCTCTGTGCGTTGCAGGCGCAGAAGCGCAAGTAACCCGCAACCAGCAACTAGTAACTATTGGGTGACGGCACGGCGGGGATGAACTGATTGTCCCCGCCGGCGCCGACCGCGCTCGCGTAGGCGACGCACGTTCCGGCGATCACTTCCACATGTACGGTCGCGTTCTCGTCGAGCGCGGCCATCAGTTCCGTCTCGGCGTCAGCCAGCAGGAACGAGTCATCCTCCGGGATTCCCAACTCCACCTTGCGGCCAACGCGCGCGCCCTCGCGGGTGTGCACGGTGATGCGGAACGAGGCCGGAATCGGGCCGACGTTCACGACGCCGATGTTGATGCGGCGCAGCTGTTGCCCACCGCCCGGAATGCCGACGAGCGTGAGGTCGGGCGCGTCGGAGCCGGCGGTCGCGGCCTCCCGCAATGTCAGCGGCGACTCGAGCGACGCCTTCGCCTCATGCGCCGCGTCGTACGTGCGCACGCGCGCCACCGGGCCGCGTTCGCCGCGTGATTCGATCCACAACACGCCGCGCGATTCCGGCGCGCCGAACAAGGTGCGCACGACGTCTTCCCAACGGATGCTCCGCCCGCCGGCGAGCGTGAAGCGGCGATCGATCTTCAGGTCGCCCGTCACGTAGCGCAACGAGAGCGGCATCTGCTGCTTCATCGGATTGTGCAGGACGAGGTCGGAGCGCCAGTAGCTCTGGTTCGCGCCGGGCAGGCTGCCGACCGACGGGAAGACGAGCCGCGTGCGGCCGCCGGCGACTTCCAGCTCTTTCTCGCTCGGCATGCGGATGCGACGCATGTAGGACCCGAGCTCGAAACGCGACTCCGGCTTCTTGCGCGTCCACAGCTCGACGCCGCGCACGGATCGGTTGTACGCGTAGTGCGCGTCGATGTACGCCGCCACGGCCTGCGCGCGCGTGGTGTTGTCGACGTTGTCGAAGTTGTCGAAGCCGCTCGGCGAACGGCGGATGACGAGCGCCGGCTTCGCCTTCTCCAACTCCACGATCGCCTCTTCCTGAAACCTTCGCGGCGAGAGGATCGGGACCTGATAGAAGCGCGTCGGGTTCGGGCGATCGCAGAAAAAGTAGAACGCCGGCTGGTTCGAGAAGTCGAAGATCGGCTGGCCGGGCTTCGTCAACTCGAAGACGTGGTACCGCATCGAGTCGATGCGGTTGCGCACTTCCTCCGCTTCCGGATCGACGAACCCGATGCGGCTCACGCGCCCCTGGTAATGCAACGCGTCGTTGATGCGCAGATTGATGATGTCCGGCACCCACAGCGCGACGAAGAGCAGCGGGAAGAGCGCAACTGCGGCGAGCACGACGAAGCCCTGCGCCGAACGATCGCGGGTCGCCCACACCGGCTTCGCGC
>JAFAVZ010000308.1 GCA_019242175.1 Acidobacteriota bacterium | reverse complement strand
CGGCGCCGGAGAAGCTGGCGACGAGCAGCGTCGCGAGGATTCGAAAACGCATGGACCCGGGGAAGATTTTGGCGGATTTCGCCGGCCGGTGCCAGCAATCGTGGAAATGCGAGAATTCCATCATGCCGACGTTCATCGCATACTGGGACTGCACGATCTCCGCTGGCCTCAACGGCCACGGCTTCCTGATGGGCTGGAACAACAAGAGCCTGAAGGCGCGGATCATCGCACTGCGTCTCGCCGTGCAGACCGCCGCGGCGGAGGCGCTCGCGCAGGGTTTGCGCGGGAACACGTGGATCTTCGCCGCGCCCGAGTATGCGTTCGCGAACGCCGAGGCGGGGCTGAACAAGCCCGCGGTGCATGTGAGCACGGCGCAGGAGCTCGAGCTACGGAACGCGCTCGCCGGGCTGACGAACGTCTATGGCACGCTGCTGATCGCGGCCGGCTCCGTGCCGGTGTGGGAGGGGCAACGCGGGGCGAAGGTCGCGCGGAACACCTGCTACGGCTATTACGGCGGCGCGCAGGTGTGGCGCGTGGACAAACGACGCGGCGTGGGCGAGGTGACGCAGGACGAGGAACGCAACCGCCATCTCGTGTTCCGGCCCGGCACCGGCTTCGCGTCCGTGAACGTGGCCGGCAACACGTACGGCGTGGAGATCTGCGCCGACGCGACCGGCGGCGGCACGCTGCCCGGCAACGTGCAACGCCACATCGTGGTGGGACAAGGCGTAGGCTTCGCCGCGATCGCGAACAAGTCGACCGAGTTCCTGGTCGTGGCGGCGATGGGAACGCACGGCGTCTACGACAACCACCGCAACGCGATCGCGTCGTATGGGAACGCGCATCTGGGGGATGTCACGATGTACTACTACCGGGCCTGAACGACCGCGGCCCGGAGGCGCGGTCGGATCTGCATCACGAGCGATTCATCGAGCTCCGGGAAGCGCGCTTCGATTTCATCGGCCGTAACGATTCGATGGCGGAGAAGCGCGTCGATGAACTCGCAATCCTTTTCGCGCCAAGCCGCGAGCTTACTGATGGCGAGATCCGAGGGATCGGGGCAGATTCCGACGACCCCTTGCGTGGCTTCCGAGTGAATCTGCACGGCTCGTGCTCGCCAACGCTTCGGGAGCATCGCGGTTTCGGCACCGACACCGTGTGCGTAGTAGCCAAACGTTTCATGAAACGGAGATCGCTCGCCGATCGAGCCGTCGATGAGATCACTGGCCCGTTCATCTCCGGGCGCGTAAAGATCGAGCTCCTCGGAAACCGTGATCTCGGCAGGAGCATTCGGTACGGCTCCGAGGATGGCCTGGCTGCCGACGATCACCCACTCTTTGCGACCGGTGATCGCGCCGGCCGCGCGGAGAATGTGTTCCATTTGATCGCGTCTCATGGCCAGCGGTACTCGCGGTAGATCTGCCAACGCTCCGCGGGGGTGAGGATGCCGCAGAACGGGTCGGTCTGCCGCAGCCGTTGTCCTTCGTCGCTTTCGTCGAGAAGGATCGAACGCACGTCGCTCCACGGCTTCTCGAGGAGCACGAGCCATTCGCGCGCGGAGGCGATTCCCTGCGTCACCCACCGTTCACAAACCCGTCTCGCGTGCTCCAGCCCTCGGCGGTCGGGATCGGCGTCGATCTTCGCGACGATCCGGCGGACCATCGCGAGGCTGCGCTCATCGATCTCCTGGTGGGTGCGCATGAGCAGATTCTATCGGGTCGGCGGCGGGGTTCCGCACTCGTTCGTATTTCGAATGCAGTCCGAACGCCGCGTCGGAGCTTGCCTTCGTCCGGATGGGACACGCGGCCAAGCGTTCGACGTGTGCTGCCAGATCCGTTCCCTCCAACGAAAAACGGCGGCGGGTTGCCCCGCCGCCGTTTGCGTTACATCACCGAGAAAGAATCAGTTGCCGAGCGGCTTCCAGCCGGCGGCGGGCGGGTTCAGGGCCACGCCCTTTGCCAGCGACGCGCCGTTCATCTCCCACTCCGCGATGCCGTTGTTCACGCTGTTCCAGAGCAGCAGGTCGGTCTTGCCGTCACCGTCGTAGTCGGCGGTGCCCATGACCTTCCAGTTCGGGACGGGCGTGCCGACCACGGTGCCCTGCACGATGGCGGTGCCGTTCGCGTCGAGCAGCCAGATGGCGATCGCGCGCGAAGAGCTGTTCTGCAGCACGAGGTCGCCGTGGTTGTCGGCGTCGAAGTCGCCTGCGCCGGCGACGGTCCAACCAGAGGCCGGCGTCGAGATCGGGAGCTGCGACGTCACGGTGGTGCCGGTGACGATCCAGCGCGAGATCGCGTTCGTCTGCGTGTTCTGGAAGACGATCGCGTTGCCGCCGAGGTTGCCGAGAGCGACGACCTTGCTGTTCGCGCCGGCACCGGGGGCGCCGAGGTTGAAGCCCGCTTCGAGCGTCGCGCCGTTCATGCGCCACAGCGCGACCGCACCGGTCGTGTCGTTCTG
>JAFAVZ010000307.1 GCA_019242175.1 Acidobacteriota bacterium | reverse complement strand
CCTGACTCGGCGTTGCGGACACGAACGTAAGGCCCGCGGGGAGCGTGTCCGTGATCGTTGCGGCGGTGGCGGTGTTGACCCCTTGATTCGTCGCCGTGAGCGTGTACGTGATGTTCGTGTTGACCGCCGCCGTCGCCGGCCCTTGCTTCGTCAGCGTCAACGCGACCGGCAAGGGAGCGGCGCCCGTCACCGCGGTGCACGGCGAGAACTCCGAGGTATTGCCGACGGAGTCGGTCGCGGTGACGGAGACGATGCCGCCGGAGGGGAGGGCCGGCGTGACGATGCTGAACGCCGCATGTCCCGCCGCGTTCGTCGTCACCGTGCCTTCGGCTGCATAGGTGCCATCGCCGAAGCCGCTGCTGTGGCAGTTCGCCCCGCGATGGACCTGAATGACGAATGACTGCGAAGGCAGGGAATCGAGTGTGCCGGCGACGGTGATCGCGCCTCCGACCGCCTGGGCAGCGGACGTGATGAAGGGAAAGTTCTGCAGCTCGTTCGAGCCGTGATCGACGTCGCCCGTGTCGTTCGAAGTGACGCCGTCATCGTCGAGATCGATGCTCAGATGCTGATGGATCAGGTCCGCCGCGCCGTTGTCGAAGAACGAGTCGTAGCGGATCGAGTTGCGCACGGCGGCCGGCGCAACGTTCTTGATCGAGATGCCGTCGTATGTGCTGTGGGCGATGACGTTGCCTTTGTTGATCACCCCGATCCGGTTTCCTGACGGCGCCTTGGATCCGAACTCCGTGAACCGGATGCCGTAGCTGTTCGGAACCGGGGTCGTGCCATCGGCGCCCACGCCGATGAGGTTGGAGGTCAGCTCGTTGTTCGTCGAGTCGCCGGACAGCTCGACGCCGACGCCCTGGATGATTCTCGTCTGGCCGGAGATCACGTTGTGGTCCACGATGGTGCCGGTCGAGGCGACGATGAAGATGCCGTAGCCCGCATTCCCAAGGGCGGCCGTGCCGGTTCGTGTCGTTCCGATGAGATTCCCCACCACGCGCGTGGACGTCGACGATTCGAGGTGCACGCCGTAGTCGTTCCAGCTGATCACGTTCATCGCCGCGGGCGTGGTGCCGCCGATGCGAGCCCCCGTCACTCCGGAGAGCACGACTCCCTGGATGTTTGAGAAGCCCGCGGTACCGTTGGCGTTCACGCCGATGAAGTTGCCTTCGATCACGATCCGCGCCGCGCTGAGGATGCCGGTGTTGCATTGCCCGATGGCCAGCCCGCGAACGACGGAGTCCGTCGCGGTCGCGGCGAAATCGAGGCAGTTGACGTACGGAACCTCGTCGTTGTCGCGCTGCTCGCCATCGCCGTCGATCGCGATCATCAGCACGGCGTTCGTTCCGCCCGCAAAAGGCAGCGTGTTCGCCGATGCGCCCGACTGCGTGTAGCCGTCGATGAGCACCGGAGTGGTGATCTGCGGCAGCGCGGCGTTCGGGATCCGGATGGTGTGCGGGCCGGCGAAGTTGATGGTGAACTGGATCGTGTCCGTGACGGCGTTGCCGTTCGCATTGCTGTCCAGAATCGCCTGGCGCAGCGATCCGGCCCCGCTGTCGTTCGTGTTGGTGACGGTGAAGGTGGCGGCCTGCAGCGTGGCGGCTGCAAGCGCGCACACGAATCCCAGGATGACGCGTTTTGCCATCGGTCGAAGCTCCCTTTGTGATGTTGGTGGTGGTCTTAGATGATTCCCGTCCGCAGCGCCTTGCTGACCGCCGCAGACTTCGAATGGACGTGCAACTTCTCGTAAATCGAGCGGATGTGATTGCGGACGGTGTTGATGCTGATCTCCATCCGCCGGGCTGACTCCTGATAGCTATGCCCTTCGGCCAGGAGGGCCAGGAGCTTGATCTCCGTCCCCGTCAGCTTGTGCGGTGCCGGCGGCGCGGGCCGTTGCGTGCGGAACTGTTCGAGCACGCGCCGGGCGATGTCCGGCGACATCGGCGCCCCGCCGCTCCGGGCCTCGGCGATCGCCTGGAGCAGCTTCGCCGGCTGGGTCTTTTTCAGCACGTAGCCGCTGGCGCCGTTGCAGAGCGAGTCGAAGATCCGTTCGTCGTCTTCGAAGACGGTGAACATGACGACCGGCATGTCCGGCCATCGCTGATGAAAGAGCGGTACGGCCTCGGTGCCGGAGATGCCGGGCAACTGGATGTCGAGCAGAAGCACGTCGCTCGGCGCGCCGGCCAGCCCGCGCAAGCCATCTTCGGCGCTGCGCCACGCGCCCGTGCAGCGAAAGCCTTCCGCGCCGTCGATGAGCTGGCGCACGGCGTCGCGCACCTTCGCATCATCCTCCACGATCGCCACCCGGTATTCGCTCGGCACGAAGACGTTCTACGCCTCGGCAAGCCTTTCGGGAAGAGCATGATCATGCCAGCCAGGGCGAGCCGAAAATCGTCTCAGAGCGGAATCGCGACATCGATGCGCGTGCCGGCCGCGCCGTTCGTCGCGATGACGAGCGTCCCGCCGGCGCGTTCGGCGCGCGCGCTCATGTTCGACAGGCCATGACCGCCGTCGGCTCGAGGTGGGGCCGCGCGATCGATGCCGATGCCGTCGTCTGCCACGCACGCGTGCAGATGGCCGCCATCGGCGTGCAAAGTCACCACGACGCGCGTTGCCTGGGAGTGCTTCGCGGCGTTGTTGATCGCTTCCTTCAGGATCAGGAAGACCTCGCGCCGTCGGTCGGGAGTGAGCGGCGTCGCCGACAGCGCCGGCGAGACGTCGAACTGCATGGCGATCGACTTCGCCTCCAGCACATCGGCGGCGAAGTGACGGAGACGGGCCATGAGGCTCTGCACGTCGTCGCGGCGCGGATCGATGGACCAGATGCTGTCGCCCAGGGCGTCGATGAGGGAGCGGGCGGTGGTTCCGATCTCTTCGAGCACACGCTCGCCATCCGCCCCCTTGGCGCCGCGCCGGTTCGCCAGCTCGCTGAGGATGGAGATCCGGGAGAGGCTGGATCCGAGGTCGTCGTGGAGATCGGTGGCGACACGCGTGCGGATGCGTTGGAGCGCCAGCAGATGCGCCACGCGCACGCGATGCAGCGCGATGACGGTCGCGATGAGCGCCGCGATCGTCATCGCAGCGAACCACGGTGTGCGCCAGAACGGCGGCACGACGGTGAACGTCACGGTCGCAGGTTGCGAGTGGGTGCCTTCGCCGCCGATCGCCCGCACTTCGAAGCGATCGTTGCCGAAAGACAGGCGCTCGTAGGTGACGCTCCGCCGTGCACCGGCATTCGTCCAGCTCTTGTCGTCGTGGAGGCGATACTCGAACTGGAGGGGGTGGCGGGGATCGAAGTCGGGCGCGGAGAAAGCGACCGTCATCCGCCGGTCCGGCCAACGCAAGCGCACGCCATCGACGGCGCCGGCCCCGAGCTCCGCGAGCGGCACCGGGGAGGTGCCTGCGTCGATCGAGAGAATGCGCGGGCGGACGGGTGGAAACGGCCGGAAGGTCGGAAGTCGGGGCACGTACGAAAGGCCGGCGACCGTGCCGAGCCAGAGCGCGCCGGTGCGATCCGCGTAGGCGGCGGTCATCTCGTTCTGGGCCAGCCCGTCGGTCGTCGAGAGGCGTAGCCGCGGCCGCAGCTGCCGATCGTAAAGCTCGACTCCGTGTGGGGTGCCGACGATGAGATCTCCGTTTGGCGCTCGGTCGAGCGAGAGCGCGCCGGCCGTCGAGAGATCAGGCACGGGCGTGATGACCGGTCGGGCCGCGGCGGGATCGGCGATGCGAACGATCGCGTTGCGCGTGGCGATCCAGAGCGCGCCGTTTCTATCGACGAGCATTGCGCGGATCTGTCCCGGCGGAACGCCATCCTTTTCGGTGAAATGCTCGAAGCGTTGTCCTCGGCGGCGCACGATTCCCCCCGCGAACTGGCCAAGCCAGACATCGCCCGCACGGTCTTCGGCGAACGCGGTCGGCGTGGCGCGCGGGAGCCCGTCGCGCTCGTCGTAGGCGACGAACTTCCCCGTGATGCGGTCGCGCCGGGCGAGCACGCGTTGGCCGAACGTGGCGAACCAGAGATCTCCGCGCGAGTCCTGCCAGATGCGGAAGACGTCGTCGCCGCCGAGCCCGTGGCGGGTGTCGTAGACGGCGACAGGCTTCGCGGCGGCGAACTCCGTCACC
>JAFAVZ010000506.1 GCA_019242175.1 Acidobacteriota bacterium | reverse complement strand
CGGAGAAGTGGCGGTTCCTCTATTCGCTCAACCCGATGGTCGCGATCATCGACGGCTTCCGTTGGTCGATCCTCGGCCGCGTTCCGCTATACATACCGGGCCTCATCGCCGGCACGCTCATCACCCTCGCCGTGCTCATCGGCGGCCTCTTCTACTTCAAACAGACCGAGCCCGGCTTCGCGGATCACATCTAATGAGCACGATGGTCGCCGGCTACGGCGTCTCCAAGCTGTATCGACTCGGAACCGGCTCGACGGCCTACCAACTGCTGCGCGAACGCCTCGTCTACGCGTTGCGCCACGGCTTCAAGGCGCCGCCGGTCGAAGGCGTCGACTTCTGGGCTCTGCGCGACGTCGACTTCTCCGTGAACGAAGGGGAAGTCGTCGGTCTGATCGGCAAGAACGGCGCGGGAAAATCGACGCTGCTGAAAATCATCAGCCAGATCACCGAGCCGACCAACGGCGAGGTCCATCTGCACGGCCGCGTCGCCAGCCTGCTCGAAGTCGGCATCGGCTTCCATCCCGAGCTCACCGGCCGCGAGAACGTCTTCCTCAACGGCGCGATCCTCGGCATGGCCCGGGCGGAGATCCGGCGCAAGTTCGACGAGATCGTCGCTTTCTCCGAGGTCGAGAAGTTCATCGATACGCCGGTGAAACGGTATTCGAGCGGCATGTACGTCCGCCTCGCGTTCGCCGTCGCCGCGCATCTCGAGTCGGACATCCTGATCGTCGACGAAGTCCTCGCCGTCGGCGACGCGCAGTTCCAGCAGAAGTGCCTCGGCAAGATGAAGAGCATCCGTTCGGAAGGGCGGTCGGTGATCGTGGTCAGCCACAACATGGCGACGGTCACAAGTCTTTGCGAGAAAGTAATTTGGCTCGTCGAGGGGAAGGTCAAGGCGGAGGGCCCGACGGCAGAAGTCGTCGGCCGCTATTTATCCGAAGGATTGCAGAACGATCTCGTCTGGACGCCGCGGCATGCGACGACGGAGGCGTTTCATTACCACTCCGTTTCCGTCGTACGCGGCGACAACGGCGAGTCGGTCGAGGCGATCCCGGCCGACGCCGGCGTCGACGTCGTGATCGACTTCTCGATCAACACGCCGTTTCCGCCGGGACGCATCGAAGTGATCCTGCGCAACGACGTCGGCGAGGTGCTATTGACGTCGACGAGCTCCGACGAATTCAACGAGAAGTTTCACTCGTGGACGATCGGGCGGCACGAATGGCGCGCGCGTGTGCCGCCGCATCTGCTCGCTCCGGGACGCTACTTCCTCAGCGTGACCGAGCCTTGCGGCGGCTACGACATCCTTCGCGACAACGTGCTGTCATTCAGCGTGAGCGAACAGAACAGCCTCGTGGCGCGCGACGGGCGGCAGGGCAAGGTCGCGCCGCAACTGGAGTGGTCGCGCAGATGAATCGCCGTCCGTGGCTGACGGTGACGATCGGCCTGTTGCCGGTGCTCTGCGTCTGGGTGGCGAAGGTCCTACTCCATCCGCGCCCGTTCTGGGTCGTTTTCTACGATCCGGAGACGCTTTATTTCTACAACGCGCTGCGCATCGCGACGGCGCGTTGGCCGCTGCCGCTGGAGACGCCGGGCGGCCCGGTGATCCTGCTCAGCGTGCCGCTCGCGTTTCTCACCGGCCGCACGCCGCTCACGTTCGACGCGTTCCGCCTGCTCGCCTATTCGCTGACGTTCGCGCTCATCATCGGCACGGCTTACATCCTGGCTCGCGTCGTTCTCCGCGACCTCCCTCCCATCCTCGGCGCGATCGCCATCTTCACGTTCTTCGCCGCGCCGCAGGCGCTCGAATACATCACGGTGTGGAGCCCGGAGGCGATCTACTTCGTCGTCGGCTCGCTCGCCGTCATCTTTCTGTGGCGCGAGCTGGTCGAAGACCGTGGAACATTGCCCGCCGCGCTGGCGATCGGAATGTGCATCGCGACGAAGTTCACGTTCGTCGCTTGGGTGCCGGCACATCTGTTGGCGATGCTCGTCGCGAGGCGCTGGAAGAAGATTCCGGCCGCGATCGCGGGCTACGTTGCCGGCTTCATCGTCTTCACGATTCCGGTCATTCCGAACTACGGCGCGATCTTCGGACGGCTGTTTCAGTTCGCGTCGCGTTCCGGCGAGTACGGCAGCGGCTCTTCGGCCCTGACCGCCGGCTCGGTCATCAGCGTCGTGGGCGGCGCGGTGATGAGCGCGAAGGTGTGGCATCTGGCGATCGTGCTGATCGCCGCCGGTGCGATGGTCGCCGCGTGGCGCAAACGCGAGCTGCTGCCGCCGCTCGTGTTCGCGATCGCGGCCACCGGCGCGACCTATGCGGTCGCCATCCGCTACATGCCGCCGCGCTACATCCTGGCGAACGGCGTGAGCGTCGCGCTGCTGTTCGCCATCGCCGCACACGGCATCCAACGGCGGGCGATGCTCGCGGCAGTTTGCATCCTCGCGGTGCTCGTCGGATGGAAAGCGATCGACAGCGACCTGCGCACGCATCGGGCGCGCATCGTCGAGAACGTGGCGTCGCATCACGCGATCCATGCGCTCGTGCGCGGCGTGGTCGTCTACGGCTGGCGTGCGCCGGAGCCGTCGTTCGCGTTGCGCATCCTCGCGTACGACGACCGTTGGATCCGCGAGATCGAAAAGCGTTACCCGAAGGACGGCGACTACAACGCGTGGCACGGCGGCATTCAGCTGCCGCACGGTGCGCGCGACTGGAACTACGCGGTGCTGAACGACGAAGACGCGGCGCACGTGCCGGGCACGCGCGTGGCCCGTGTCGGCGGCTTCCAGATCATCCGGCGATGAAGCTGCGCACGTGCGCCAACGCCCGATCGGCTGCCGACGGCGGCTCCAACTCCCCGACGACGCTCTCCAGCTTCGCGGCGATCGCCGGTGCCAGTGTGCCGCGATTCTCCCAACGCTCCCACAGGTACGCGTAGCGCAGTCGCAGTCCGCGCGGCAACGTGTGTTTGCGCCGATAGCGGCCGAGCGTCAGCATGTTGCTGACCACGCCTTCCCACACCAGCCAGTCGTTCTGCCGGAAAACGCCGCTGACGGAGTTCGGCACGGTGCGGTACCAGATGCCGACGTAGGCGCGATGGGCGACGATCCCGTCCTGTTCGAGGATCCGCGCAATGACCTCGGTGTCCGAGGCGCAGCCGAAACGCTCGTCCCATTTCTGCACGCGGGAACGGCGGAAGAGCAGCGCGCAGCTGTGCCAGAGCTGATGGCCGTGCGCCGCAACCTGCCACCAACGCGAGGCCGGAAGGTCCTGATCGTGATACGGGTCGATGCCGGCGCGCATCATCGCCTCGTCCGCCGGCAACGCGCCGAACGGCTCCAGCGATTCGTCGGTGATGATCGTGCGCACCCCGGCCGCGATCGCGCCGGTTTGCATCGCGTCGACGAGCACTTCCAGCGCGCGCGGGCGGAAGAGATCATCCGCATCGAGTTTAATCGTCAGATCGTTCCGGGCCTCGGCGAGGCAGCGATTCCAGTTGCCGGTCATGCCGCGGTTCGCGTCGTTGCGGAAGACGCGGATGCGCGCGTCGCGCGCGGCCCACGACTGGAGGATCGCCCACGTGTCGTCGCTGCTGCGATCGTCTACGGCGACGATCTCCCAGTCGGCGAACGTTTGTCCGACGACGCTTTCCAGCGTGGCGGCGAGGTATTTCGCGGCGTTGTAGGCCGGGACGAGAACGGAGACGGTCATGGGCGCGTCCATTTTCGCAGGCGGACGGCGAGACGTTTCGCGAACGTGGGCGCCGGCAGCCACGGATTGTCCTCGCTGATGTCCCACGGTTTCAACGCCACGTCGCGCCACGGCTGCTTGCCGGCACCCAGCTCGGCGAAGAACGCGTCGTAATCGCGCACCGTGCGTTCGATCGAAAGCGCCGGCGCGGCATCCATCGCCTTCGCCGACATCAGCGCCAACTGCTCGCGCGTCACGGCGTTGAGGATGTCGGCCATCTTCTCCACTTGCGTGAGGAAACAGTTCTCCCCGTCGCGCAGCATCTCGCGGTCGAGGCTGGGCAAGTCCGTGATGAGCGGCACGCAGCCGGCGGCGAAGGCCTCCATCACCGTGATGGCAAAGCCTTCGTAGCTCGACACGTTTAGCAGCAGATCGCTCGACGCATACAACGGCGCGACGCGGTCGGGATCGACGAAGCCGGTAAACGTGGCGTCGGGCAAGGCGTCCTGCAGGCGCGCGCGATCGGGGCCGTCGCCGACGACTGTCAGATGAAACGGACGGCGGACCGCGCGCAGAATTTCAGGCAGCAGCATCACCCGCTTCTGCTCTTCGACGAGGCGCCCGACGTACAGCAATTGCAGTTTGTCGTCCGGCGGCGGCGTGCGATGCACGCGCGTGAGCTCGATGCCGCACGGAACGTAACGCGCAGGCAAATCAGAGCGATGGTATTTGCGGAAGCGCTCGATCGTGTGCCGGCTCGTCGCGATGATGGCGTCCAGCGCGTCGAGGTAATGACGGCGATTCTCGAGGAAGGCGTCGTCGGGATGATCGATGTGCATCACGTCGACGATCACCGCATGCGGCTTCAGCGCGCGAAGAAGCGGCACGGCGCCAATGCCGAATTCGAGGCAGTCATTGATGTTGATCACGCTCGGGCGCAACACGTTCAGGTCGCGTTGCAGCAGCTCGCAAGCCGGCGCGCTCGGCATCCGGCGATTGAACGCGGCGCCGAACGAGGTCCAGTCGAGCATCCGCGCGTCGACCTCGATCGGTCCGTCGAGCGACGTAGTGGCCGCGATCGCGAGGTCGCGTTCGTGGCGCGCGTAGCGATGCAGGAACGCCTCGACGCCGCCGAGCTTGCGCGGCGTGTACCAGGCGGTGAGCTTCACCCGCGTCTCCGCACGAACACTCGCAACGTGTACGGATTCACGTTCTCGATGGCGCGCGTGCTCTCGTCGAACAAGCCGGTCGAACGGACCAGCGTGACGAACTGCTCATCGTGCTCGTTGTGAATCGCGAGATCGCGCGGCATCAGGCCACGCAGCGGCGATGGATGCACGGTCGCCGGATCGGGCACGAGCACAGCGTCGCTCTTGCGCACTTGCTCTTCAATGCGCCGCCAGTCGATCGCTCCCTGGTCGATGTTCCACAACCACATCGTCTGCACGGTTTCATGTGCGCGTTGGCGCGGGATCGCCAGCTCCGGGGGCGACATCGACGGCGCGAGGCCGAAGAAGCTGACGCGTTCGTACGGCCGGAGGAACGACCAGTCCACGTTGTCTTTGCGCATCAACGCGACGGCGATGCGCGACGCCGGCTCCGGCCAGCTCGAAGGATCTACGAACATACCGGCGACGATGAGGAGCAGTTGCGCGCCGAAGAGTCCGAGCGCGATGAGAATGCGGCGGCCTTCGACAGCGAGCGTGCCGACGGCGAATGCGAGCGCCGCGATCGCCGGCGCCTGGATGCGTTCGAGCAGGAAGGGCGAGAAGATCGCGGTCAATGGCAACGCGATCGCGCCGACGATCGCCGGCAGAGCGGCACGCCAACCGTTGCTGCGCCAAAGAAGGACGACGATCGCGATCGACGCGGGCAATCCAACCGCCGCGATGACGAAATACCAGAAGTTCACGAACGGTGTGTTCTGAGCGCTGGCGAGACGGGGAAACAGCCGGCTGTAGTTCGCGAACCCGATCGCCGACCGCCAGTTCCAGAACCACCACGGCGCCGCGATCAACGCGCCGATCGCGCCGGACAGAAACACGCTTCGTTTCTTCGGCCACGGCTCGACGGCGAGTCGGGCGATCATGAACGTCCCGCCGAACACGAGGAACGAGCTCTTCGCGAGAAGTCCGAGCGCGACGCCGGCTGCCGTCAGCCAGAAATCCCAGCGCGGGCGGCCGAGCGCGGCCAGGAGCATCGCGCTGGCGAGGATCACCGGGTAGTCGGTGCCGAACCATTCGCTGCCGGCGATCACCGACGGCGACAGCGCGAACAGCATCGCCGCGATCGCACCGCCGCGAGGTGCGCCGACGTAAAGCAGCGCGGCGCTGAGCACGAAGAACGCGATCGACACCACGCGCAAGCCCCGCAGCGATGCGCCGGCGAATGTGAAGGGGAAAGCGATCACGCGGTAAGCGGGAGGACGTTCGACGTCTTCGAAGATGAAGGCCTTCGCCAGTCGCAGCGGGCCACCGCTGCGCGCGAGCTCGGCGTCGTGAATCGTCTGGATCTCGTAGTTCGCGTCGTCCCAGACGATCGGTTGCGGATGGCGCGCGTTCCAGACGAGCATCGCAATCGCGACGATCGCCACCGTCGCCCAGGCCGCAACCTTCACCGCGCCACCTCGGCCGGCTCATGCACGGGCGTCGGGCCGGAGTGGAACCGTTCCTTGAACCGGTTGATCGGCCCTTCGAAGTAGCGCCAGGAGATCGCCGCCGCGACGAGCGTCCCGCCGACGGTGATCAGCCGTTGTGCCGCGGGCGCCTCGGGGAACTCGCGGGCGAGCGCGTAGAAGAAAAACTTCCGCGCCAGCTCGTTCGCGAAGTTGTGGAACAGATAGATCGCGTAGCTCACCCGGCCGATTGCAGCCAGCGGACGCAGCTCGAGAATCCAGCCGGCGACGCCGCCGAATCCGTCCGCCGCGCGTGCGACGATCCAGCCGAAGAAGATGCCGCGCGCGACGCGGCCGAGGACGATTTCCGGCGAGGCGGCCATCTCGTAGAGACGCAGCGTCTCGAACACGACCGCCAACGGCAACGCGATCGCCGCGGCGGCGGGAAGCCATCGCGGCTGCGTTTGGCCGTTCGCGCGCAGCCACGCGAGAAGGCCCCCGAACGCGAGGAGATCGAGGCAGCCGAACGGCAGCACTTCGATCGCGATCTCATTCACGCCGAACATCACGCAGATCAGGCGGAACAACGGGCCGATTGCGATCGCGCCGAGGATCACCTTCGGCAGCGCGCGTTTCGGCAGGAACAGGATCAGCCACGGCCAGAGCAGGTAGAACTGCTCCTCGACGGAGAGCGACCAGAGATGCGAGATCGCACCGTTCCAGCCGTGAATCGCGAAGTAGACGTTCGACAAGTAGGCGAGATGCCACGGCAGCGTCGGACGCGCAGCGCCGATGCCGATGCCGGCGACCACGAACAACGTCAGGTAATAGATCGGAAAGATGCGCAGGCAACGGCGGATGTAGAACAGCCGCACCGCGCCGCCGCGCGTCTCGCGGCCGGCTTCGATCTTCGTCCGGGCGTTGAGCAGGATGCCGGTGATCAGGAAGCCGCTGAGCACGAAGAACAGCTCCACGCCCGCGCCGCCCCAGCGCACGACGCCCCATGGAGACTGCAGTCCGAGGTGATAGATCACGACGCCGGCGACGGCGAAGGCCCGGAGCGAATCCAGCTGCGGGAGATACCTCACTCTCTCGAGGTTAGCATGCGCTCGCTACAATCCCTCCGTGCTCGTCACCACGATCATCCCGGTCTGGAACCGGGCCGCGATGCTGCGCCGCGCGGTCGATTCGGTGCTCGCCCAGACCCATCGGCCGATCGAGATCGTCATCGTCGACGATGGCTCGACCGATGACACGCCGGCCGCCATCGCCCAGCTCGCGCGCGAGCACGACTTCATCAAGACCGCGCGGCAGGACAACGCCGGCCCCGGCCTCGCCCGCGAACGCGGACGCCAGCTCGCCAGCGGCGACTTCATCCAGTATCTCGACAGCGACGATCGCCTGCTGCCGCGCAAGTTCGAGCTGCAGCTCGCAGCGATGAAGCCGGAGCACGGCGTCGCGTACGGCCGCACGCGCTACATCGATCCGCGCGGCAACGAGATCGCGCCGACGTGGAAGCCGCCGATGGTCGCCCGCGAGACGATGTTCCCGTCATTCCTCCTGCATCGCTGGTGGGACACGCCGACGCCGCTCTATCGGCGCAGCGTCACCGACGCAGCCGGCCCAT